>JACRTZ010000168.1 GCA_014304965.1 Vulcanimicrobiota bacterium
GGCGCTGGCCCTCCCGGCCTCCGCCGACTCGCCGTCGCCGGCGCCAACCTCAACCGCCAAGCCGGCTGCCGTCGTGCACATTGCCGGCTTTGCTTACAAGCCGCCGACGGTGACCATTGCGCCCGGCGAGACGGTGCTCTTCATCAACGACGACGACGACGCTCACACGGTAACGGCCACGGACAAAACGTTCGATTCCGGGGGTATGGACAGCCACGACTCCTGGCGCAAGACGTTTACGAAACCGGGCCGTTACACGTATTTCTGCGCGCTACACCCGTATATGAAGGCGGTCGTGGTCGTCGCTTCAAGCCAGAAAGGGAACACTCCGTGAAACGCAGCCGCTTCCTCGAACACGTCGGTTGGACCGGAACCGGGGTCGTCTTTACCATGACCGGGCTCGGCACGATGTCGAGCGCCGCAAGCGCCGCCTCCGCCTCAAATTTCAGCTTCGTCCAAATCAGCGATAGCCACATCGGCGTCAAACTCGCCGCGAACGACCACGTAGCCGACACGCTCAAACTTGCGGTGGACGCGATCAACGCGCTGCCCGCGCAGCCGGCGTTCGTCGTCCACACCGGCGACGTTACGCATCTCTCCAAAGCCGCGGAATTCGACGATGCGAAGCAGATCCTCAGCGCCTTGAAGGCGCCGCTGATCGCGATTCCCGGCGAACACGACGTCATCGGCGACTCCGGCAAGAACTACTTCGCCACGTTCGGGCGCAAAGAAGCGCAGCCCGAAGGCTGGTACTCGTTCGACATGAACGGCACGCACTTCGTGGCGCTGGTCAACGTGTTCAACTTCGAAACGATGGGATTGCTCGGCGCCAAGCAAATCGACTGGCTGCGCCGCGATCTCGCCTCGCGCAAGGTGGATACGCCCGTCGTCGTGTTCGGCCACGTGCCGCTCTACGCGCTCTACGAGAAGTGGGGCTGGACGACCGAAGACGGCACGCAAGCACTCGCGCTGCTGCGCCGTTTTTCAAGCGTCACCGTGCTCAACGGTCACATCCATCAGGTCATCGAGCATACCGACGGCAACATCCGGTTCGCAACCTTAACCGCCACCGCGTATCCGCAACCCGCGCCGGGAACGGCCGAGAAGCCGGGGCCTCTGGTGGTTCCGAAAGATAGGCTGCTCTCAGTACTCGGCTATCGCACCGTCGAACTCTCGCCGGCGACGCCGCCGCGCATCGCCCAGCATGCGCTGGGGTAACTCGCCACGTACGCGTCGTATCCCGACCGTATGGACGACGCGTCGCTCGTCGCCGAGTTCGTCGCACGCCGGCCGCGAGGCTTGGCGGTCGCCTACGAACGGTATGCGCCCGAACTGCTTGCGGTCGCGCGTCACGTCCTCGGCGTCGCGGAGGCCGAGGATTGCGTCCACGAAACCCTCATGCGTGTGTGGCGCGCTCCCGGATCGTTTCGCGTCGAACGAGGCTCACTGCGAGCGTTTCTCATCGCTTGCGTGCGCAACGAGGCCGTGAGCAGCCTTCGGAGCGGAAAGCGGCGACAAGAACGCGAGTTGCGCGCCGTACGGTTGGAGCTCGAGCGCGAGATCGTCGAACCGCCGCTTGACGCGCTCGAAGCGGTTCGCGTTCGCGCGGCGCTGGGCCGCTTGCCGTCGGAGCAGCGCACCGTGATCGAACTCGCATATTACCGGAACCAAACGCAAACGAAAATTGCGGAAGCACTCGGACTGCCGCTCGGCACCGTGAAGAGCCGCGTCGCGCTTGCGTTGCGACGACTCGCGCGCGAACTCGAGACGGTGGCGCGATGATGGACGAGCACGTCGGCGAGAACGCCGAACTCTACGCGCTCGGCCTCCTCGACGCCGCCGAGCACGCCGCGCTCGAAGCGCATGTGGCAACGTGCGATTCGTGTTTGCGCTGGGTCGGCGCGGCGGAAGAAGCGGCCGCCGCGCTGGCGAGCACGCTGCCGCGCCCTTCCGATGCGATCGTTTCGTCGGCGAAATTGAAAACGTCGCCCGCGGGTCTCGCGTTTAATCCAATGGGGCGGTTGATTCCCTCGATCTATCAGCGCTCGGCGGGCGAGCTCTTGTGGCAGCGGCTGGCGTTATTCGCGACGCTCGCTGCCGCCATGCTCGTGCTCTTTTTCGCGACGCGATTGGTTGTGGACCGAGTTCAGGGACAGCAAATGGCAAGCGCGTGGCTGGGTGACGAGCGGATCCTCAGCCGCCTCACGTCGAGCCACTTCAAGCACGTGTCCATGACGATGCGGCCCGGAAGCGTTCTCTACTCGGCGAAGGTGATCTACGCGCCCGACGGCTCTTGGGTCATGCTTCTCGCCGAAGGTTGTGCGTGCAAACTCCGGGCGATCGAAACGATCCGCGGCGGGTGGCGCGATATCGGCGAGCTCAAAGGTGGTCGCGTTGCAACCTTATTGCTAGAGAATGCGGGCCGCCCCGAAAAAGTGGAGTTGACGTCCGGCGGGACCGTGGAGGCCACGGCGAACATCACCTATCGGTGAGACCGTCAACCTTTTCAATCGTCGGTGTAGAT
>JACRTZ010000110.1 GCA_014304965.1 Vulcanimicrobiota bacterium
GCCTCGGCCTGATCGTGGGTGACGTAGACCATCGTGATGCCGGTCGCGTCGTGCAGGCGGCGTATTTCGAAGCGCATCGCCTCGCGGAGGTTCGCGTCGAGGTTCGAGAGCGGCTCGTCGAGCAGCAAGATGTCGGGTTCGACGACGACGGCACGCGCGAGCGCAACCCGCTGCTGCTGACCGCCGGACAGTTCGGACGGGTACCGCTCCGAGAGCGCGTCGAGGTGCACCGATTCGAGCGTGCGCCTGACGCGCGTTGCGATGTCGGCGCGCGAGACCTTGCGCACTTCGAGGCCGTAGGCGACGTTTTGAAACACCGTCTTGTGCGGCCAGACCGCATACGATTGAAAGATGAGAGACATGTTGCGGTGCTCGGGCGGCACGACGCCGCCCGGACTCGAAACGACGCGGTCGCCAACCCGAATTTCGCCTTCGTCCGGTTTCAAGAAACCGGCGAGCAATTGCAAGGTCGTCGTCTTGCCGCAGCCCGATGGGCCGAGCAACGCCATCACCTCGCCGTCGCGCACGGTGAGGTCCACGCCGTCCACGGCGTAAGTGGTCGTCCCTTCGAACCGCTTGCGCAGTCCGATAATTGCTATTTGTGCCATGCCGCCTATTCGACCGGGCTGCGCCCGAGGAAACGATACATCGCCGAAACGATCGCGAGTGTTGCGACCATGATGATGATACCCAAAGTCGCCACCGCCTCGAAATTTCCCGCATCGCTGAAGTCGAAAATGACGGTGGCCATGACTGCGGTGCGCGGCGTGAACAAGAAGATCGCGCACGACAGTTCGCGCAGGGCCGGGATGAAGACGAGCAGCCAAGCGGAAAGCATCGCCGGCCGTAACAGCGGCATCGTGATCGTGAAGAGCGAGTGCAGGCGGCTAGCACCGAGTGTGCGCGCCGCGTTTTCCAAATCGGCGGAGAGCGTACCGAGCGCCGTCGTGATGTTGGAAAATGCGATCGGTAAGAAGCGCGTCGCGTAGGCGATGATGAGGATCCAGGCCGTTCCGTACAAGACGAGCGGTGGCCGCGAGTAGGCCGAGAAAAACCCGATGGCCAGGACGATGCCCGGCACGACGAAGGGCGCCATGCAGATGAAGGCGAGCCACGACCCTCCCGGCACGAGTTTGCGCGTTACCGCGACGCCGATAGCGGTTGCGACGAGCAAGGCGATCGTCGCGGCGGCAAAGCCGTATTCAAAGGAGTGGGCGATCGCCGCTTGCGTTTGCGGGTTGTCGAAAAACGCCCAGTGATACCAATACGCCGTGAGGTTGCCGGGAACCGGACCGATACCCCACTGCCGCGAGAGCGACGCCAGCAAGAGTGCAAGGTAGGGGAGGATGACCGAACACAGCGGCGCGCCGAGCGCGAGCGCGAACGCCGGCCACCGCCACCGGCCGAGCGAAATGGGATGCCGGCGCGTACCCTTCGCACCGATCATCGTGTAGCGCCGCCGCCCGATCATGCGTCGCTGAACGTAGAGCAGGCCGGCGGTCACGAAGAGCAGCGGCATCGCGTAGGCGGCCGCCAGTTCCACGCGCGACGGGAATTGGAAGAAGAGGTAGAGCTGCGTCGTGATGACCTGCGCGCGCGCCGGAATCAAGAGAAACGCGGGCGTCCCGAATTCGGCGAGCGCCTCGAGGAACGACATGATGAATCCCGCGACGATCGCCGGCATCGCAAGCGGCAGCGCGATTGAAAACGTCCGCCGCCAGCCGTTCGCGCCCAGAATCGCCGCGGCGTCCTCGAGTTCGGCCGGCATCGCGGCCAGCGCCCCGGAGACGAACGTAAAGGTGTACGGCACGTTGTACATGGCCATCACGAAGATCGCGCCGGCGAGCGAGTAGATATTGAGCGGACCGTGCTCGGCATGCGTCAGCGCGACGAACGCTTTGTTGAACCAGCCGCTGTTGGGAGCGGCGAGCAAAATCCAGGCTTGCGCGCCGAGGAATGACGGCGTGACGAAGGCGGCGACGACGAGCGTTCGCAACAGGCCGCGCGCCGGTACGTCGGTGCGCGCGACCAGCCACGCAAGCGGCGCGCCGATCAGCACCGCGATCGTCGCGACACCGCTCGCGAGGATCAGCGAGTTGACGATCGGCGCAAGGTAGATACTCTTGGTGAACGCTTCGACGTAGTTGCCGAGCGTGAACCGGCCGGTGTCACCCGTTTGTACGCTCGTGAACAACAGCCACCCGAGCGGCAAAACGACCATGAACGCCAGGGCGACGAGCGCGACGATAAAAACGACCGCGCCGGCATCGAGCGGAATCCCTCGGGCGCTCTTGACGGACGGCACCTTGCGAGGTTCTGAATAAACCGCCATTACCGGCCGGTCTCCGTCAGCGTTCTAATCGTCTCGGGTTGCGCGTCGTAATTTGGACGACTGCACGTACAGCATAACCGCGAAGATCGCCAGCAAGGCTGCCTGGATATACCCCCAGAGTGCTCCGTTACGAGCGAGCGTGGCCAGCAAAATGGAGACGGCCCCTGCTGCCATGACGACGCTCCAGAT
>JACRTZ010000272.1 GCA_014304965.1 Vulcanimicrobiota bacterium
GCGCGGCCCCGCGCTGCCGTTCGTCGAGCAGCCTGCGGTCCGCGCGTACTGCGCCGTCACCGCGCCGCGCATCGCCGCCGGCGGCTGGCGCGCCTGGGATTTCTTCGATCCCGCCACCATTTACGGTCCAGAGATTTGGGCGAAGCCCGCGCCGCTGGAAGCGGTCGTGATTTTAGCGCGTGCCGCCGAGGGACGATCTCGAATCGAGCGCGTTCCGGTCACGGCGGCCGCGTTCGAGGTCGCCCGCGGCCTGGATTCGGATGCGCAGGGCCTCGCGCGGGTCGCCGATCTCGCGACGACCCTGGCCGGCGTAGCGGCCTACCGCTTGACGGTAGGCCCGGACGGCGACGCAGCCGATGCATTGATAGAGGCCGTCGCCTAAGCCAGCCGCGCTCGGGACCAATGGCCCAGGCCTCAGGCCCGCACGCCTCGTGTTCCGATAACCCCACTAGCCCACAATAGGGAAGCGAGCACCGACGCTTGCGGATGCCCGTAACCAAGGAAGGACCGTTTCCATGTATGAGACCCCCGAGATCCTCGCGACCATCGAAACTGCGGAGCTGATCGTCGACGCGTTCGGCGGCGGAAGCCACTGCACGCCGATGGGCTGCCACTAGTCTGATCTTCGCGGCATCTTAGCCCGGCTGCTCCGCAGCCGATAACCTAACGAGGCCTAACGATGGATCAGATCACCGAGCCGATCCGGGCGGAACGACTCGTTCCAACCGCAATCGGAGCAAACGAATTCGAACGTCTGAGCCGGCTGGCGCCGCATGCCGCCGGCTTTGCGTTCTTCGGCACGGCCATTCGCGTGCGTTTCAGCGACGCCGCCGCGGCCGGAGCGCTCTCGCGCCGTTATGCCGCGTTCGCCTCGAACGACGCGCCGGTACTCGATCTCGTCGCCGTCAACGAAGGAGCTCGCTCGCGCTTCGCATTGCTCAAAGGTCCCGCATACGTCTGGGAGGGGCCGCTGCACTCGCGCGGCTTAGAGTTCTTGGCCGATGCGATCGCCGGCGACGCCTATTTCACGGCGCTATCGCCGTATCAGTCTTTTCATTCCGCGGCCGTTGCAGTCGACGGCGTCGCGGTCGCCATCACAGCCGCTTCCGAAGGCGGCAAGACAACGACCGCGCTTGCCTGCGCGCGCCGCGACATGCCGCTCTATTCCGACGAATGGTGCGTGCTCGATGGAAACGCCGTTCAGCCGTTTCCCCGCGCTATGAACGTCCGGCCCGGATCGCTCGCGCTGCTCGCTTCAGAAATGCCCGAGCATCCCTTGAGCCGCCGCGCGGCCGCGCAGGGCGGGAGGAAGTGGCGCGACGTCGCGTTCACCGAAGCGTTCGGTCACGACATCGTCGTTCCGAAACCCGCACCGCTCGCCGCAATCTTTTTCATCACCGCGCGCGGCGCCCGCGCGCACGCCGTCCCGCTCGACGCCGGCAGCGCCGTGTCGTTACTCTTACGTGCACCGTTCCGCAGCGCGGACAAAACGCGCCGCCTTTCGCACGCGATCGCCTTGCTGTCGACGGCGCGACCCTATGCGCTCACCCTGGGCACCCCGGACCAGACGGCATGCGCGATCCGCGACGTCATTCGCTCAAGCGCGGGCATGGAGCGCTGCGCGTGAATCAGACCGTCGCGAACGATCGCACGCTGGTTCGTCTCTACCTCGACAGCGAACGCAAATTGCGAGCACTGCGCGGCTCGCGCCTCGGCCGTCTCGCCTACGCCGCTTATGAAGGTGCGTGGCTCGGGACGTTCGATCGTTCGCGCTTGAACGCCGTCACGAACGCCTTTTACGCGCAATCCGGCGACCGGTACGTGGACGAAGCGTACAATGCGTCCGGCCTTACCGAATGGGAACGCGCCGCGGTGGAGCGCCACTTCGGCGAATGCCGCACGGTGCTCGTCACGGCGGCGGGCGGCGGGCGCGAAGTCTTCGGTCTCGCGAGCCTCGGCTTCGACGTCACGGCCTTTGAGTGCGCGCCGCATTTGGTCGCTTGGAGCCGCACGTTTTTGTCGGGACGCGGTGTGAACGCGACGCTGCTCGCGGCCGAGCCGGACGAAGTTCCGCCACTCGGACAGTTCGACGGCGTGGTCGTCGGCTGGGGTTCGTACATGCACGTCGCCGGCCGCGCGGCGCGGATCGCCTTCTTGCGTCGCCTGCGTGAAAGCCTTGCGCCGGGAGCGCCGCTGCTCGTATCGTTCAAAGCGCTCGGCGCGCCGCGGCCCGAGCGTCGCGCCGTGGTCGCGGTTGCGAACGTCGTACGCCGGCTTCGCGGGCGCGATGCGGCGGAGATCGGCGACGAACTCAAGGGCTGGTTCCGTCACTGTTTCACGCGCGTCCAGATCGAAGACGAGTTGCGATCGGCCGGTTTTTCCCCGGCAGCGTATGCGGAAGAGCCCTACGGCCATGCAGTCGGCATCGCAGTCTAACACGCTTCCGCGCGCGGAAATCATTACGGCCGGCGTCTACGCAACGGTCGAACGCGAACTCTCGATCCAAACGGATGCGCCCGAAGTCGCGGCCTATGTGCGGCGCGTGTACGCCCCCGCCGCGCTGCCGTCGCCCAGCGGCGCGCTGCCGTTCGATCGCGGCCTCATTCTCGCCGAGCGCGCACAGGTGCTCTTCAACGGGGAGCGCCTCCCGCTTGCGGCGCACGAAAGCGGCGACGCATTCCGCGCCGGCTTTTACGGCTCGAGCCGCCTCGTTCGCGCCAGCCTCGGCCGGCAAAGCACGCGCACGACGCTGCACGCCGCCGCCGTTCGGGTGGGCGACGCGGCGGTGATCTTCGTCGCCAAGCCCTTCGGCGGCAAAACCACGTTGACGCTTGCGATGCTCGAGCGCGGAGCGCTGCTGTATTCCGACGAGTTCGTGACCGTCGAGCAGCCGTCGCGCGATGTTGCGGGCATCCGCCGCACGTTGCACGTTCGCGAAACCTCACTCGACGCGATCGCGCAGCCCGCGATCCGCCGGCATTGCACGCTCGCGCCCGGCCGCACGACGCCGCTCGGCTGGCGGGTGTGGGACGACGTGGATCCGCGCGACGCTTTCGGACCGGGTGTTTTCGCCGAGCCGGCGCCCCTTCGCGCGGTCATCGCCATCGAGCCTGCGACCGAGGAAGCTTCGAGCCCGCTCGTGCCTATCTCACCGCTGACGGCGGCCCTAGCGGTCTCCGATCGCTTGACCCTGCCCGGGCCGGGCTTCGAGCGCTACCGGACGGCCGTGGATCTTTGCGAGGGCGTTGCGTGCTTTCGCCTCGCAATCGGGTCGGCCCAAGCCGCTGCCGAGCGTATTTTCGAGGCGGTATGCTGACGCGCCCAAGCTCTCCGGCCGATAGCACAAAGGTGGGACTCGCACCGACCCCGGCCTTGTCGCGGCTCGACGAGGTCGTCAAATTGCTCGCGGGGGGCTCCGGCCGCCCGCGGCTTGCCATGCGCGGCCAGAGCATGCATCCGCGGTTTCGCGAAGGCATGGTGCTCGAACTTACGCCGTTTTCGCGCGCCACAGCGCGCCGCGGCGACGTCGTCGTGTTTCGCGAGCCCCAGCGTCTGGTCGCTCACCGTATCGTCGCGATCGAACCAGCGCACCTGGTGACGAGCGGCGACGCGCAGCCGTGGACTCTGGAAACCGTTCCCGACGAAGCCGTGATCGGCACGGTCGGCGCCGTTCTTTCCGATCCGATGCCGAACGCGCGGCGCTTAGCCGGTGCGGCGTTTCACGCGCGCGGCCGCGTGTATATGCATACGCGGCAACTGCGTGCGGCCTTCGGACACGCCCGGTTTTTCGCGCGCCGCATCCTGCGCGCACTGCCCGGCGCACGAGCACCGCGTTTCGAACGGCTCCTGAGCGCGCTTACGGCATACGTGCATCGCGACACCGCGTTCAACGTCGAGATTTCGGACGCGGCCGACGTGCGCGAAACGGCGCGCTTCGCGTACCGCCAAGGCTGCACCGCCCTTTTCCGCGAGACCCTCGCATTTGCAGCGCCCTCGCGTCATAGCGAAGCGCTGGCGGCAGAACTCGCGACACAAGGCCGGCTTTCGGGCGTCCGGCAGTTCGCCATTCGCACCCAAGTTGGGCGCGTCGTCAAACAATTCGGCGAGCACGGCATTCCGTTCGTGCTGCTCAAGGGCGCCGCGCGCATGTACGCGGATACACCCGACGTTTTTCTCTTTCCGAGCCACGACGTTGACGTGCTCGTGCCGCGGCGCGATCTGGATCGCGCGTTCGCCCTCTTCCTCGTCAACGGTTACCGCTGCGAATATTCCGCGGCCGAACAAGAACGCTACCGGCTGGAGCACCATCACGCGGCGCCGCTGTATCCGCCCAAGGGCGAACCGGCACCGCTCGAACTGCACGTCACCCTAACGCCTCCCGGCATGCTGTCGACCGCCTCCGATTGGGACGCTCTCATCTCGCATACGCGTACGATCGAAGGGCCGCAAGGCCCCGCGCTCGCCCTGGATGCCTTCGGCAACACCCTGCACCACGCGCTGCACTGCGTCGGCTTCGAGCGCCTGCGCGATATCGTCGTCTGCGCGCAAGGCCTGCGCGCGATGAGCGCGGCCGAGCGCGACGAACTCGCCGCCCTTGCCGCGAGCGAATCGCGCGATCCGGTCCGCCTGGGAGCCGTTCTCGAACTCGCCGCGCGCGTCGCCGGCGTCGCCTGGCCAAAAGCGGATCCAGACGCCCTGGCCTATTTGCGCTGGGTTGCCGCTCGGGAAAACATGCCGCGCTCGATCGGCACGCGCTCGCAAACGGTCGAAGCATGGTATGCCGCGCGGCGCCGCTGGAACGCGCTCGACCCGCGCATCGTCAATTCGTGGAGCGACGAACCGTTACGCGTTGCGGCTCGCTACGCGCTCGTGCCGGCAGGTCTGGCCTACGCCGCCGGACAGGGCCAGCCGTGAACGACGTAAAGCCGGTGGTGGTGCTCTCGGGCATCAACAAATCTTTTCCCGAATTCAGTTCGCTGTCGTCGTGGATCAAAGGCCTCGGGAAGCCGCAGCCGCGGCGAGCCGTCCTCAATAATATCGATCTGAACGTGCGGCGCGGCGACGTATTCGCGTTTCTCGGCTCGAACGGCGCGGGCAAGACGACGCTGCTCAAAATGATCGCAACGCTCTTGCTGCCCGACGGCGGCGCGATCGAGGTCGCCGGCGTGGACGCGTTACGCGATCCGATGGAAGTCAAGCGCCGCATCGGGCTCTGCACGAGCGAAGAGCGCAGTTTCTACTGGCGCCTGACCGCGCGCGCCAATCTCGAGTTCTTCGGGACGCTCTCGGGCGTACCGCGCCGCGTCCTGGCGAAGCGCATCGAGGATGTTGCCGCGACCGTCGACATGACCTCGGCCCTCGACTGGCGGATGAGCTGGTTTTCGACGGGCATGCGGCAGCGCTTGGCGGTCGCACGCGCGATGCTGGCCGATCCCGAAGTGCTGATCTTCGACGAGCCGACGCGTGCGGTGGACCCGGTCCACGCCGAGGAGATTCGACGTCTTCTCCGCGACCGGCTCGCGGGCGAACTCGGAAAGACGGTCATCTTGAGCACCAACATCCTCGAGGAAGCGTGGGCGATCTGCGACGACGTCGCGATTCTCGCCAACGGTTCGATCGTCGCGCACGGCTCGCCGGATTCGCTCGGCGACCGCTTTACGCAACGCCGCCGCTACGCGATCGTGCTCGACCGCATGGAGCCGAAGTTCATCGAACGGCTGCGCGGCCTCACCGGCGTCAACTCGCTTGAAGTCACGAGCGTCGACCCCGAGGCGCACCTCACGCTCGATCTCGAACATCACGACCGCAATTTGACGGGGGTGTTCGCAGCGCTCGGCAGCAACGGCGTCGCCGTTCGCGCGTTCCGGCAACTCGACGAAGAACCGTTCGAAGTGTTCCGGTCCGCGACGCGGACCGAAGGTGCGGAGGCCGCTCGTGGTTAGCACGTTCGACAAGGCGGGCGCGCTGTTTTCGCGCGACGCGAAGATCGCGCTCGCCTATCCCGTCAATTTCTGGGGCCAGTGGCTCAGCATCGTCGGCCAAGTGCTCACGTTCTACTTCATCGCGCGCCTGGTCGGCCCGAGTGAGTCCTACGGCGTCGCCGGGCACCCGGCCACGTACTTCGATTACGTCGCAATCAACCTCGCGTTCGTCCGGCTCCAAAACGTTGCGATTCATAGCTTCCAGCAAGCGATGCGCGGAGCGCAGATGCTCGGAACGATCGAAGTCTTGATGGCCACGCCGACAGGCTTGCCGCTTTTGATTCTGTCGTCGGGTCTGTGGGCTTTCGGCTTGACGATCGTGCAGATCGCATTCTTTCTTGCGATCGCGAGCGGGCTCGGACTGCAATTAAGCCATCTGAACGTGCTCTCGACGGTCGTCTTCCTCGTATTGACGCTTCTCGCGATGTCGCCGCTCGGCGTGCTGAGCGCGGCCAGCATCATGATCTTCAAACAGGAAGCGCCAACGTCGTTCTTGTTCGGCGGCCTCGCGTCGCTACTTGGCGGCGTGCTCGTCCCAATCGATCGGCTGCCGCACTGGCTGCAAGCCGTGTCGTGGGCGTTGCCGATTACCCATTCCCTCAACGGCATTCGGGGCGCCTTCGCCGGCGCAACGCTCGCCCAACTCGCACCCGACGCCATTTGGCTCACGGTCGCAACCTGCGTCCTCGGTCCCCTCTCGCTCTACGCGTTTAGCCGCGCCGTCCGCCGCGCCAAGGTGGACGGAACCCTCGGAGATTATTAAACATGAACCATCCTACGAAAGTCCAAGGTCTGGAAATTCGCGCCGTGGGCGACGAAGTTTTGGTGCACGACGAGCCGCGCGGCAAAGTGCACGTCCTCAATGCGACCGCCGGTGCCATCTTGGAATGGTGCGACGGTACCCGCTCGACGAGCGACATCGCGGCCGGTATGGCGGAGCGCTACGACATCGATGCGGCACGCGCTGCGCACGACGCCGAACTGATTCTGGCAGAATTCCGCCGTCTCGAGCTCCTCGCGGCCTAATCCGCTCGCGCGGGACTTCCCGCAAAGGCGCTCAGCCGCGAGGCTTTTGGCCCTACTGAGCCTGTGCCGTCCGCGATAGTCTTAGCGCATGCACGGACGCAGGTTGGTCCTAGGGGACGAGCATTTGCCTATCGCCCTAGGCGTGGACGATCTTTGCCGCCACACGATGATCTTCGGATCGTCGGGTTCAGGCAAAACGACGCGCGGTTTCAACCCGATCTTCGCTGCGATGTTGGAACGCCTCGACGCGGGGGCGTTCGTGATCGCGCCGAAGCCCGAGGCCGCCCGCGAGGCGCTTGCCATCGCCGAACGGGTCGGCCGCCGTGCCGTGCTGGTCGAGCCCGGCGGCGACGCCGGCTTCGATCTCTTTTGCGGCGAGCCCGATGTCGATGCCGCCGCCTTCCGCGACGCGCTCGGACGCGTCGCCCCCGATCAGCAGTCGAACGTCGAGGCGGCCTTAGCGCGCGTCAAACATTCGCTCACGATCGTGGGCGCCGCCGGCTCGCAGTACTACACCTTCGAACACCTGACCGGGTACTGTTTCGACGACGAGTTCGCCGCGACGATGCGGATTCACGCGGGCGAGCGTCTGCGTTACCTGCCCCACGAGAGCGAAGCCGCTTGGGCGATTCGCGAAGCGTTCGCCTACGAAGACGTCCGCTATTTCCGATTCAGCAACGAGATTCGCGCGGCGATTCGCTTCTCGCTCTCGCAGTTTTTGGAACCGCTTCGCGATGCGCGCTTGGCCAAAACGTTCGCACGCAAACGTAACCTCGTGGACCTCGAGACCGTCTTCGACGGCGCCGTCATCGTGCTGCACGTTCCGCGCGACCGATACGACCGCGCGGCCGAAGCGATCTACGCGCTCGCCAAGCGCCGTTTCTTCACCGCGCTCGCGAAACGCCGCTCGGATCCCGCACTCGACCAGCATCGTCCGGTCGTCTTCGGCGTGGACGAATATCAACTGTGCGCCTCGGAATCCGACGTCCGCTCACTCGGCGTGATCCGTTCGGCCGGCTGCATGGTTCTGGCCACGACGCACGGCGTATCGTCGCTGTATTCGGTTCTGCCGCGCGCGCAAGCGGATGCGGCGCTCCAAAACTTCACGCAGAAACTGTTCTTCAAGACCGACGATTACGAGACGCTGGCGCTGCTCGAGCGCGCGACGCACTATTCGCCGAACCGGCTCGAACCGAGCGCGCTGTTCAGCATGCACCGCAATCAAGCGCTCGCGCACGTCACAGCCGGCGACGTATCGCACGATGCCGTTCTCACGATGCACCCCCTGTTCGCCGGCGAGGACTACTTGCACGATCGGCTCGAATCGGTCGCATAAGCCCAGTCGCAGTTGCCGCGAAGGATTAGTAACGTTCTCCGCGTACTGCCCGCTTCGGAGGACCACCACGTGAAACGATCGTTTGTTGTTGCGTTCGTCGCCGTCATGGCGTTCGGAGCACTGGCCGCGCCGGGTCATGGCGCAAGCACCGCGCTGACCACCGGAATGTTGCCGATGCAGTTTTTCTTGGGCAACTGGACCTGCAGCGGCTCGATGACCGGCAAGCCGAAGCGCGCGGCCAAGGTCGTGTTCGAAGGCGACATCCGCGGGACGATGATTGAGGAGCAAGTCGAAGCGCCCGCGGCGGGGGCGGCCAAGGCATACGGAGCTGCCGCGCATTACGCGTACGACGCGAAGAAGCATCGCATCGTCGAGAGCTACCTCAACGAATTCGGCGCGTACGGCGCGGCGTGGACGCCGGGCTGGAAGGGCAGCGTCATGACCTTCACCGACGTCACCAACAGCGACGGTTCGCTGGGCCGTGCGACCTTCACCAAACTGAGCGAAACATCGTGGACCGAAACGGATTACGAAACCTCAAAGGGCAAGAAACACGCCGTTTTTTCGGCCACCTGCACAAAGGCCGCCACTCCCTAGTCGCTACTGCTTGAGCAATTCGCGAACGCGCGCTTCGGGCAGTGCGTAAAACGTGATTCCGCGGGCGCCCGAAAGCGTGCGGGCGGAAAGGAGCGCATCCACGACGGCGGCTTCGGCCGCTTCGGCGGTTGCGGAGAAGAGCGCGTCGAGTTGCCGGTCGTCATAGACCGCGGGCACGGGGAGCGGTGCTCCCTCGCGCGGGTAAAGGCGCGTGGTGCTGAACGCGACCAAAAGATCGCCACTGGAGACGTGTGAGGTAATGCCGGTTCGCGCGAGCCCGAGCACCGCACGCTTGCAGAGTTGGCGGAGTTGGCGCGCGTCGAGGGGTGCATCGGTTGCGATGGCGCCGACGATGCTGCCGTCGGCCGCGCGACCGTGCTCGACGTAACTCGTCCGCGGCGGAAAGACCGGCAGTAATTCTCGTGCGGTCAGGCGGCCGACGGGCACCCCATCGATGCGCAATTCGGTGCGTGAGCCCGTGTTGGCGTTGAGGAGAACGCCGACCGTTGCCGCGTTTGCGTCGGCCGAAACACGCCGCGACGCGCTGCCGATGCCCCCCTTGAAACCGAAGGCGCGCATGCCCGTGCCGGCGCCGACGTTACCACGCTGAATTTGGCCGGTGGCCGCCGCGTCGAGCGCGCGCACCGCGTCCGAAGCACTGACGTGCCGCCCTTGGATGTCGTTGAGACCTTGATCGTCGCACTCCGCGACGACGGGGAGCGGCACGTCGTCGCTCACGCCGATCGCAGGCCAGCGCCGAATCATCCAGTCGAGCACGCCGTCGTCAACGCGCGGAACGCTCAGCGTATTCGTGAAGGCGATCGGCGTTTCGAGAAACCCGCTTTCGTCGACCCAATGCGCGCCGGTCAGTTCGCCGTTGCCGTTGAGGTCGTACGTAGCCGCGGCGACGCGCCGCATCCACACGTCGGCATTCGGCACAATGGCGGTCACGCCGGTGCGAACCGGGCCTTTGCCGGCAACGAGTGGCCCCGCGGCGCCTTCGATCTTCGTCACGTGACCGACGAGGACGCCCGCGACGTCTGTGATCGCGTCGTTTGCGCCCGGCGGTAAGGTGCCGATGCGGATCGCGCTCGCCGCGCGCGCGGGCGCAGCCATCGCAGACGCGAGCGATAGCGCCGCGGCGCTTGCCGCGAGAAAGTCCGCACGTCTCATACCACGACGGCTTCGCGCTGCGCGGCGCGCTCCCGCTCGTACAGCGCGCGCCGGCGTTCGAGCGTTGCCGGATCGGCGATCGCACCGGCGTGCGCGCCGGGCGCCATCGGCTTGTTCATTCGCTCGGGCAAGACGTCTTCGGCCGGCGTCCAGCCGAGTCGCGCGTTGATCGCGCGCTTGCGGCGCCACGTGGCGCGAGCAGCGCCGCGAAAACTCGCCGCATCGAGCGGCCTGCCGGTTGCGGCTTCGTAGAGCGCGGCCCCCTCGCTCCAGAAATCGTCGAAACAGTGGCGCACGAACTTGCACAGCACGAGCGCGTCCCAGCCGATCGCGACTTCTTCCGCCTCGATCACGTCGCGCACGATCTGGTCGTCGCTCCGAATCGCCGACGGGTCGCGCAGGTCCACGTCGTAGGCGGCGGCCCGGTTGTGGCAGGCGCCCCGCGTGCAGACCGCGAGGCCGAGCGCATACGTCTGTAAGGCGCGCGGCTCGTAGCCCGGCAATTCGAGTCCCTTGACGTGCATGGCAAAGGCGTCCGAACCGCCGCCGATGCGGCGCGCCGCTTCGCGCACGCCGAGCGCGAGCGTTTCGCCGAGCCCGGCGCGGCGCGCGATTGCTTCGATTGCCGGAGCGAGCACCCGCGCGTTGCCGAACCGCAGCGCCTCGCCGAACGCGCCGGTATCGACCAGGCCGTGCTCCGCACACTCCATCGCGAAGGCAATCGTCGCGCCGGTCGAAATCGTGTCGAGCGCGTGACGGTCGCAGCGGTCGATCGCATCGAGCACGGCATCGAGGTCGTCCACGCCGCAGTTTGGTCCGAACGCCCAGACCGATTCGTACTCGCTCGCGGCAGCCTTCTTCGGATCGGCGCCGCGGCGAACGTACATGTGCTCGCACTGGACGGGGCAGCCCGCGCAACCGGAGCGCTTCTCGAGATAGGTTTGTGGTGATTCGCGCGCCCGTTCGGGCGTGACGCGTTCGGCCCCCTCGAAGGTCGCATCGCGAAAATTGCGCGCCGGCAACATGCCCATGCGTTGCAATACGCGCAGGTTGGCTCCGGTGCCGAGCACGCGGTACTTCGCCGTTTCCGCGCCGACGGCGCGGACGCGCAATGTGTCGCTCAGTGCGCGCAGCCGGTCGGGATTCGCAACCTGGACGCCGGCCGCGTCCGCTGCGAACAGCGCGATCGCCTTGAGCTTCTTTGCGCCCATAACGGCGCCGCTGCCGCCGCGCCCCGCTTGACGGCCGTCGTTGTCGATCGTCGCGTAGCGCACGCCGTTTTCGCCGGCGATGCCGATGGCAGCAACGCGCCAGCGCCGGTCGCCCAGCGTTTCGCGCACTTTGGTCGTCGTCTCACCCGGACTGTCGCCGAGGAATTCGCGCGCGTCGAGAAAGCGCACGCCGGCCGCATCGATCGCGAGCAGCGTCCAGTCCGCCGACGCGCCGCGGATGACGAGTGCGGCCAGCCCGAGACGCCGCAGCGCGCCGGACCAGTGACTCGATGACAAACCGTCGGTCAGACGGCCGGTGAGCGGCGAGATCGTCGCGACGGCATGTTTGGTCGCGGCCGGCACCGGCGTCGCGGCAAACGGCCCCGCGCCGAAGGCGATGACGTTCTCGGGGCCGAGCGGGTCGATCGGGCCGCGGATCGCTTCGTCGAGCAACGCGACTGCAATGCTTGCGCCGCCGATCGCATCGGGCGGCAAATCGTTCGGCCGCCGCTCGCTCGTCCGCGCGCTCAGATCGACGACGAGAATGTCGCCACTAGGCGCGGACAGCGGCTCTCTTCCGATCTATTTTCTTCGTCGCGCGTATGTCAACGATGTCAATCTTGACGCGACCGCCCAGAGCCTCAGCGAGTTTTCGCAGCGTCTCAAGCGACGGGACGTGAAAGCCAGACTCAAGGCGCGAAATGGCCGAGACGCTCGTTCCCATGCGCGAGGCGAGTTCTTCTTGTTTGAGTCCCGAGCGGCTCCGATGGAGAATCACGAGATCCGCGATGGCGAGCGCTACTTCGTGCTTTCTTTCGAGCGCGGCGTACTTGGGATTCGAGAGGCGACGGCGCGCAGCGGCTTGCCGCGCTTCTTGGCCAAGCGAAGCGTTCGAAAGAGCCGGTCTTGTACGCGCCATGATATCCGCTAGGTTACCAGATGTGATAAGTTGAGTCAAGTCCGCTTCGGCGGAGCCTTCTTCCCGACCGGGCTCGGGCGCTTACGGGCCGGTTTGTCCATGCGCGACCGAAAATCGGCCCAGCGCGCCCTTGCAATACGCTTCTCTTGCTCGGGCACGGGTCCCGTGTGCTTCTCGAAGATGTGCAGCAATACGACGAATTGCTTGCTTCGCCGATACAGAATCCGATAAAGCGTTGCTCCGTAATGGCACCGCAGTTCGCGGAGCTCCCCTTCAATC
>JACRTZ010000074.1 GCA_014304965.1 Vulcanimicrobiota bacterium
TCATCGGGCGTACCTTTCGAGCGTGGACGGCGCGAACTTTCTCGAGGCGGCAGCAACACCTATCCGCCGTGCGGCGGTCGTCGGCGCGGGCACGATGGGGACCGGCATCGCGATCGCCTTCGCGAACGCGGACATTCCGGTCGTCTTGACGGACGCTTCGGACGAATCGCTCGGCCGCGCGCGCGCTGCGATCGCGGCATATTTCGCGGGCCAGACGGCGAAAGGGCGCATCGACGACGCACAACGCGAGCGGCGCATTGCGGGCATCCGTCTCAGCGAACATCTCGACGACGTCGCGGACGCCGACGCGGTCGTAGAAGCCGTATTCGAACGTGCGGATCTCAAGCGTGAGGTCTTCGCGCAACTCGGCGCGCGGTGCGGAGCCGGCGCGTTGCTTGCAACGAACACGTCAACGCTCGACGTGGACGCAATCGCGGCGGCCGCGCCGCATCTCGAACGCTCGCTCGGCCTGCACTTTTTCAGCCCGGCACACGTGATGAAGCTGCTTGAGGTCGTGCGCGGGGCGAAGACCTCGCCGCAGACGCTCGACCGCGCGGTCGCCCTCGCGAAGCGTCTTGGAAAGATTCCCGTCGTCGTCGGCAACTGCGATGGGTTCGTCGGCAACCGCATGTTGCTCGGCTACCGGCGCGAAGCCGACTTCCTCGTGCTCGCGGGCGTGCGCCCGGAGGGCGTCGACCGCACATTGGAAGAGTTCGGATTCGCCATGGGGCCTTTCGCCGTCGCGGACCTCGCAGGCATAGACATCGGCTACAACGCGAAGCGCGAACGCATCGCGCGCGGCGCGGCGCCGCCATTCGCGGTGACCGATCTCCCCGACGCCTTCGTTGCGGCCGGCCGCCTCGGACAGAAAACGGGGCAGGGCTGGTATCGCTACGAGCCGGGCGATCGCACGCGCCGGCCCGACCCCGCAATCGAGCCCTTCATCGAGGCCGAACGCGCCCGTTTGGGCGTCACCGAGCGCGCGGTCTCGCACGAAGAGATCGTCGAGCGGTGCGTCTACGCGCTCATCAACGAAGGCGCGCGAATTTTGGGCGACGGGATCGCCGCGAGCGCAAGCGACATCGACACCGTATGGATCAACGGGTACGGTTTTCCGAAAGCGCGCGGCGGCCCGATGAAATACGCCGAGGACATCGGCCTGCTCAATGTGCTGGCCGCAATCGAACGATACGCACTCGCCGATCCGGCATTTTGGCGGCCCGCCCCGCTGCTTGTTGCCGCGGCCAAAGAAGGCCGATTTCCGGCATAGCCGGCGCTTCCTAGCCGGCGGCGATCGCTACACCAGCGCGAGTGAAGCGCGATCGGCTTCGAACTGTGCCTCGGTCAGCGCCATGGTCGTGCCGCCGCCGGCGACGATCTCATGCTTGTACCCGATCGAGCGCGGGAGCACGTGATCGGCGTAATAGCGCGCGGTCGTGACCTTAGCGGTATAGAAATCGCCGCTCTTCTTCGACGCGATCAGCGCGGCGCGGGCCAGCTGCCAGCCGCCCGCGACGTAGCCCCACATCATTAGGTACGGAACGGCGCCTGCGAACACGCCTTTGAGGTCTTTCATTGCGTTGGCGCCGAGCCACATCGAGGTTTCCCCGAGCGCGCCGACCGCCTTCCCGAGCTCCTTACCGATCGCTTTGCAATCGTCGCTATCGCTCGCCTCGAGTTCTTTGATCGTGGCCTGCATCGCGCCGATCGTCTTGGTGGCCGTCTTGCCCATGTCTTTGAGAAATTTGCGGCCGAGCAAATCGTTGGCCTGAATGCCCGTCGTGCCTTCATAGATCTGGGCGATGCGCACGTCGCGATACAGCTGCGCGATGCCGGTTTCCTCGATGAAGCCCATCCCGCCGAAGACTTGCAACGCCTCGGAAACGAGTTGCGTGCCGAGCTCCGTGGACCATGCCTTGACGATCGGCGTAAAGAATTCGACCACGGCTTGATGCTCGGCTTTGAGGGCGGGATCGGGATTGAGGTGCGCGTGATCGATCGCGCCGGCCGTGTAGAACGCGAGGGCTCGCATCGCTTCGATCTGCGATTTCATGTCCATGAGCATGCGGCGCACATCCGGATGCTCGATGATGCGCACCGGCGTCCATTCCTTGGCGGCGATGTCTTTGGATTGTACGCGCTCTTTGGCGTAGCCGAGCGCCATTTGGTAGGCGCGATCGGCGAGTGCGTAGCCCTGGATTCCGACCGAAAACCGCGCCAAGTTCATCATGATGAACATGTACTTGAGGCCTTCGTTCTCTTCGCCAACGAGGTAACCGGTCGCGCCGCCGCTCTTTTCGCCGTAGTTCAGCACGCACGTCGGTGACGCATGGATGCCGAGTTTGTGTTCGATCGAAGCGCACTGCACGTCGTTGGGTTCGCCGAGCGATCCGTCGGCGTTGAGATTGACCTTGGGCACGATGAAGAGCGAGATGCCCTTGATACCCTCGGGCGCGTTCTGCGTACGTGCGAGCGTGAGATGGATGATGTTCTCGGTGTAGTCGTGGT
>JACRTZ010000112.1 GCA_014304965.1 Vulcanimicrobiota bacterium
CGTAACGATGATGCGCACCGCCCTCGTTGTATCGGCCTGCGGTCACGCGCTCCTGTTCTAGGCCCGAAAAGGTGTTCGCGTCGTCGCGACCGGAAGGGGGAGCCCTCCACCGGAGCGTGCATTGCATCTTTTCTTTCAAGAGCTGCTGAATGGTCTCGTGGTCGGCAGCATTTACGCGCTCGTTGCGCTCGGTCTCGCGCTCGTGTACGGCACGATGGAGATCCCCAATTTTGCCCACGGGCATCTGTACATGCTGGGGGCTTACGCCGCGTTTTTCGGCGTGACGGTCGCGCACATCGGCTACTGGCCGGCGATGCTCTTCGCCGTCGCCGTTCTGGCGGCGCTCGGCGTCGTGCTGGAGCGTCTCGTGTTTCGGCCGTTACGCGGCGCGCCGCCGGTCAATGCCGTCATTGCCGCCGTCGGCGTGCTCTTTTTCCTCGAGGCGTTTGCGCGGCTCGCGTTCGGGGCCGACTTTCGCGTGCTGCCGACGCCGTACGACCACGTCGTTCGCGTCGCCGGCCTCGTGGCCACGCAGCAGCAGTTGATCGTCATTGCGGCCGCGGCGCTGCTCATGGGCGGACTCTTCTTTTTCCTCAAGCGCACGCTCGCCGGCGCAACCATCGAAGCCGTCGCTCAAGATCGCCTCGGCGCCGCGCTTGTCGGCATCGATGCCGACAAGGTCTCGATGCTCGTGTTTGCAATCTCGGGCGGCCTCGCCGCCGCTGCCGCCACGCTCATCGCTTCGATCAGCCTGATCTATCCTTCGATGGGTTTTACGGTCATCCTCAAAGCGTTTGCCGTCATCGTCCTCGGCGGCATGGGCAGCGTCCCGGGCGCAATCGTGGGCGCGTTCATCTTGGCGCTGGCCGAGAGTTTCGGGGCGACGTACATCTCGACAAGCTATCAGGACGTCATCGCCTTCTCACTGCTCATCGTGATCTTGACTTTCCGGCCTACCGGCCTGTTTGCGCGCCGCACGTGAGGACGCGCACGTTGCCTGCGGCTTGGAGCCTCACAGCAATCCTCGCGCTCGCGCTGCCGGCGGTCGTGCACAATCCGTATTACTTACAGGTGATCGTCGGCGGCTACGTCACGGCGATTGCCGTGTACGGCCTCAACGTCATCCTCGGATACGCGGGCCAGCTTTCGCTCGGGCATGCGGCCTTTTTCGGCATCGGCGCCTATACGGTCGCGCTCTTGGAGACGCGGGCCGGCCTGTCGTTTTGGCCGGCGCTTGCGGCCGGTTGTGCGCTCAGCGTCGCGATCGGTTACCTCGTCGGGGCGATCTCGCTGCGAACGCGCGGCCATTATTTCGCGATCTTTACCGCCGCCGTAGGCGTCATGATCGGCGTCGTCTTCACCAACGACCAGCAGCTCACGAACGGCAACATCGGCATCGTGAACATCCCGCCGCCCGCGCCGATCGGACCGATCTCGTTCGAGTCGCCCGTCGCCAAGTATTATCTCGTGCTGGCCGCGCTCGCGTTTGCAATCTGGATCGTCGCACGCGTTCGCTATTCGCTGCTCGGACGCACCTTGCTCGCGCTCGCGAGCAACGAGGATCTCGCGGCTTCGGTCGGCATCGACGTGATGCGCGCAAAGCGCCTCGCCTTTATGCTCGCGACGTTTCTCGCCGGCCTCGCGGGCGGCATGTTCGCAATCTTCGTCGGGTTTCTCGGTCCCGACTCGAGCGGGCTCGATGTCAGCTTCGACATGCTGCTGTACTTGATCGTCGGCGGAGCCGGCACGATCGCGGGCCCGCTGGTCGGCACGCTCGGCATCGTCGTACTCACCCAGTGGCTGCAGGGTTTCGAACACTACAAGCTGCTCGTATTCGGTCCGCTCCTGATCGTGCTCGTGCGGTTCTTCCCGGCGGGGATCGCGGGGGGATTCGCGCGTTTGCGTTGGCGCCGGACGGCAACGCCGTGAGCCTGCTCGAGGTCAAATCCCTGACCAAACGTTTCGGCGGCTTGACCGCCGTCAACGATGTGAGCTTTTCGCTCGAAGCGGGCGCCATCACCGCCATCATCGGACCCAACGGCGCCGGCAAGTCCACCTGTTTCAACGTGATCTCGGGATTCTACGCGGCGACCTCGGGACGGCTGTTCTTCGAAGGCGCCGACATTACGGCGCTGCCGCTGCACGCGGTGGCGCGCCGCGGCATCGCGCGCACGTTTCAGACGACCGCGCTGTTCGCGAATCATAGCGCGCTCGACAACGCAATCGCCGGCTACCGGCAGCGCACGCGCAGCGGTTTCTTCGATGCCCTGTTGCGCACGCCGCGCGAGCGGCGGGAAGAACGCGAAGCGCGCGAGCACGCCTATGAGGCGCTGCGCTTCGCGGGTATCGAATCATCCGCGGCGCGCATTGCCGGCTCGCTGTCGCAAGAAGCGCAAAAGCGCTTGGCCATTGCGATCGCGATCGTCGCCCGGCCCAAGCTCGTGCTGCTCGACGAACCCGTCGCCGGCGTTTCCGGCGATCAAATGGCGCAGCACGGCGAACTGATCGCGCGCATGTCGCAGGCCGGCTTCACCGTGTGTCTCGTCGAGCACAAGATGGATCTGGTCATGGGGTTGGCCGACCGCATCGTGGTGCTGCATCACGGCCGGAAGATCGCCGAAGGCACGCCGGCGGAAATTCGCGCCGACGACGCCGTCGTCGAGGCATACTTGGGAACCGCCGTTGCTTGAGGTCCGCAATCTCGCCGTACGGTACGGCGAACGGAGCGCGCTCGAAGACATCGCCTTCGCGATCGGGGAAGGTGAACTCGTGGCGATCCTCGGCGCGAACGGCGCCGGCAAGACGACGTTGTTCGCCGCCCTCAGCGGGCTCGTGCCCTCGCAGGGTGAGATTCACTTTGCCGGACGCGACATCCGCGGATTGCGCACCGACCGCATCATCGCGCTCGGCCTCACGCAGTGTCCCGAGGGCAGAAAATTGTTCCCCGCGCTTTCGGTCGAGCGCAACCTGCAATTGGGCAGTTACGTACGGCGCGCGGACCGCGCCGGCAACGAGGCCGCCTTCGAACGCGTCTGCCGCCTTTTCCCGGACCTTCGCTCGCGTCTGCGTCAGGCGGCGGGGTCGCTCAGCGGCGGCCAGCAGCAGATGGTCGCGATCGGCCGGGCCCTGATGGCGCGGCCTCGGCTGCTGCTCCTGGACGAACCGTTCCTCGGACTCGCGCCCAAGGTGGTGGGAGCGACCCTAGCGGCCATCGCCGAGATCAATGGCGAAGGGACCACCGTGCTGCTCGGCGAGCAGAACGCTCATGCGGCGCTTTCGGTCGCGCGCCGCGCCTATGTCTTGCAAAATGGGCGGATCGTGCTGGAGGGGCCGGCAACCGCACTACGGGAGAACGAACAGGTCAAACGAGCTTTCATCGGCGCTTAGGTCGTTAGGGAGATTTTATGTTTCGTCAACTTCGGGTGCTCTTAGCGAGCGCCGTCATCGCGGCAAGTGCGTTCACCGTGACCGCGTCCGCGCAAACCCCAGGCACGATCGCCATCGGGTACAGCGGCCCGCTGAGCGGAGGAGCGGCGCAATACGGAGCCGACGTGCAGCTCGGCATCCAGATGGCAATCGACGAGGTCAACGGGCGCGGCGGCGTGACCGTCGGTGGAAAAAAGACGCAGTTACGATTGGTGGCCCTCGACGACGCCTACCGGCCCAACGAAGCCGCCACCAACGCGAAACGCTTGGCGCAGCAAGAGAGCGCCCCGATCATCTTCTGCTCGCACTCGGGCGGCATTTTAGCGATGATGGGTTTCAACGAGAAGCAAACGCCCAAGTTCATCGTGGCCGCGTATTCGAGCGAGCCGCAAATTCTCAAAGGCGGCAACGCGAGCGTCGTTATGATTCCGCCGCGCTACGACGCATACTTCAAACCCTTCGCCGAAAGCGCGATGGCGCGCTTCGGCAAACGGCTCGGCATGATTCCGACCACGACGGCCTACGGCAACGCCTGGACGGCCGGGTTTTCGGCCACGTGGAAAAGCATGGGCGGAACGGTCCTCACGAACAACGGCGTGGATTACAACACGACCGCCGACTACTCGACCGTCGTCAGCAAGGCGCTCGCCGAGAGGCCGGACGCGCTTTTCGTCGGCGGACCGTCGCAACCGACGGGCCTCGTGATCAAGGCCGCGCGCGATCAGGGATTTGCCGGCGGTTTCGTCATGATGGATCAAGCGAAGTTCGACCAGATCGATCAGGTCATTCCGATCGCAAGGCTCGAAGGGTCGGTCGGCGTGCTGCCGCTGCGCCGCTTTACGGGCCCCGGCATCAACGGATTTCTGAGCAGTTATGCCGCGCGGTTCGGCAGCAATCGGGCCGCGAATCCTGAGATGGCGAACAACTATGAAGGCATGCACGTCCTCGCGCGGGCGATCGACATCGCAGGCAGCGCCGACCCCGCCAAGATCATGGCCGCGCTTCCCGAAGCGGCGCGCACGCTCCCGAATCGCTATCAACCCTTCACGCTGCGCGGCGTGACGAAAACCGGACATCTCCAAGGCGAAGCGTATGCGGCCGTCATCGACCATGGCGCCTATAAGCGGCTGACGATTCCGCCGCTGGAGTGACTCCATGCGCGGGCTGATGATGGATCGGCAGCTTTCGATCGCGTCGATCTTGACCTACGCCGCGACACGGCACGGCGAGGTCGAGATCGTTTCGCGCACGGTCGAAGGGCCGATCCACCGCTATACTTATGCGGATGCCGCTCGCCGCACCGCCAAACTCGCGCATGCCTTGCAGGCGCTGGGCGCGGGCCCCGGGAACCGCGTCGCCACGCTCGCGTGGAACACGTTTCGCCACTTCGAACTCTACTACGCGATATCGGGAATGGGCGCCGTGGCGCACACGATCAACCCCCGGTTGCACGCATCGCAGATCGCGTTTATCATCAATCACGCAGACGACCGCTTCGTGTTCCTCGATACGACGTTCGTGCCGCTGCTAGAAAGCATCGCCGCGCAGACGCCGCGCGTGAAAGCGTTCGTCTTGATGTGCGAGGAATCGGCGCTGCCACCGACTTCGTTACCGAACGCCCTGAGTTACGAGGCCTTGATGGCACCGCACTCCTCGGAATTCGCGTGGCCCGATCTGGACGAAAACACCGCCTCGTCGCTCTGCTATACGTCGGGAACCACCGGCGATCCGAAGGGCGTCTTGTACACGCACCGCTCGACCGTGCTGCATGCGTTTTCGAGTTGCATGTCGGAAACCGGCCGCCCGTTTGAAAACAATCGCGCGCTCATGCCGATCGTACCGATGTTTCATGTCAACGCTTGGGGTCTTCCGTACTGCGCGCCGATGTCGGGCGCAAAGTTGGTGTTGCCGGGCGCGCTGCACGACGCGGAACCCCTGTACGATCTGCTCGAAAACGAGTGCGTGACCACGGCGGGCGCGGTGCCGGTCATTTGGCAGCGGCTCCTCACCTATCTGGAGACGACGGGAAAGCCGCTTCGCTCGCTCACCGCGTTGCGGGTCGGAGGTTCGGCCGCGCCCGCCGCACTTATCGAAGCGTACGAACGTCGCGGCATCGAGGTCGTGCACGGCTGGGGCATGACCGAAACGAGTCCCGTGTGCACGAACGGCTCGATCAAGGGCGAGCATCGCGCGGGCGCCGAGCGTTTGAACTACCAGTTGAAGGCGGGCCGCTGCATGTTCGGGGTCGACATGAAGATCGTCGGTGAAGACGGCCAGACGCTTCCGGAAGATGGGGCCTCGCAGGGCGAACTGCTCGTGCGCGGGCCCTGGGTCGCCAGCGCCTACTACAATGATCCCGCGGCAACGGCGGCGTTTTTTACGGCCGATGGCTGGTTTCGAACGGGCGACGTTGCAACGCTCGATGCCGACGGCTACTTAACGATCTTCGACCGCAGCAAAGATCTCATCAAATCCGGCGGCGAGTGGATCAGTTCGATCGATCTCGAGAACGTCGCGGTCGGTCACCCGGGCGTCGAAGAAGCCGCCGCCATCGCGATTCCCGATGCGGAATGGGCAGAACGCCCAATGCTCGTCGTCGTGCGCAAAGCGGGCAGTGCGCTCGATGCCGCGGAGCTGAACGCCTATCTTGCCGAGCGCGTCGCCAAATGGTGGCTGCCCGACGAGATCAGATTCATCGCGGACATGCCGCACACCGCGACCGGCAAGATTTCGAAGAAAACGTTGCGCGAACGGTACGCCCAGCCCGCGACGGCAGCCGGCATTTAATCTAGCGGCAGACCCGGCGCCGGCGCGAATTGACGGCCGGCGAAGCCGGCGTGAAGACCCGGCGTGGCCCGCGCCTATCTCGCGCCGCTCGCGGCGGCGTTCGTCGGCGGCATCGTCGCCGAATTGCGCGGGTGCCCCCAGCTCGCGCTCGCGCTCGCAGCCGTTGTCGCCGCAGCCGGCTCACGGCTGCCCTTCGCGCTTCGTCTCGGGCTCGTCGCCTGCGCGGCCCTCGGAGCGCTCGACGCGCGCGAGCGCGGAACGATCGTCTTTGCGCCCGCGGATGTTCGAACCGCGAGTTATGCGGCGACCGTCCTCGAACGCGCGGGGCCGCCCGACGCCGGCGAGTGGCTGCTCGAGCTCGCCGACGGCCGGCGCGTCACCGCCGTGCTGCCGCACGCGCATCCGAGCGTGTGCGAACGCCTGACGCTGCGCGCGCGCTTCGAGCCGCCCGACCAGGCGCGCAATCCGGGCGAACCCTCGCCGCGCGAGTTCGCGGCCGAACGCGGCCTTGCCGGCCGTCTGCTTCATGCCCACCTCCAACACGTCGCCGCGTGCGACCGCGGCGACGTTCGCTACTGGCTCCCGCGCTTGCGCGCTTGGGCGGGCGCCAAGATACGCCGGCGGCTCGACGAGCCGTTCGCTACGATCCTCGCAGGCGCCATGTGGGGCGAACGCGGCTCCCTGCCGCCGGATTTGCGCGCAGAGTTCCAAGACACCGGGACCGTGCACATCCTCGTGACTGCCGGTTTGCATTTGGGTGTCGTCGCGGCGCTCGCGTCGTGGATGCTCGGCGCTCTCGGCGCGGGGCGCGCAGCCGCGTCGCTCGGCGCGATTGCGCTCGTGTGGCCGTATGCACTCTTCAGCGGCGCGCACCTCCCTTCGGTGCGCGCGGCGACCATGGTTTCGTTCGCGCTGTTCGCGCGCGCGGTGGGGCGCTCGGCATATTCGTGGAATGCGTGGGCGGCAGCCGCCATCGTCGTCAGCGCGCTTCGTCCTTCATCTACAGGATCGCTTTCGTTCGCACTGTCGTTCTCATGCGTCGGCGCGATCTTGCTTTTTGCCGAACCCCTGACGCGCGCGCTCGAAGGGTGCGGCATACCCGACCCGCTGCGCGAAGCGCTGGCGCTCACGTTCGCGACGCAAATCGGAACGTGGCCCCTAACGGCGTACGGCTTTCTGGTATTTGCGCCGTATGCGCCGCTCGCCAACGCGCTCGTGGTGCCCGCGGTGGGGCTCGCGATGCTGCTCGGATTCTTACTGCTGGCCGCGAGTCCGATTCCGTTGCTCGCGCAAGCGATCGCCGCGCTCGAAACGTCGGTGCTCGCCTGGATCGTCGGCGTCGTGCGCTTCGCGGCCGGTTTGCCTGGCGCGCACGTTGTCGCGACGCCGCCACCCGTCTGGAGCATCGCGCTCTACGACGTCGCGGCGTGCGTGGCAGCGGCGCTCCTCGCGCGCGGCCGCTACGCGTTCGCCGCACTTATCTTGTGCGTCGCATCCGCGCTGTGCGTGTGGCCGCCGCGCCCGGCCTCGCACGATCTCACGATCACCGCGATCGACGTGGGACAGGCGGATGCAATCCTCATTCAAACGCCGTCGGGCCGCACCATACTCGTTGATGCGGGCGGGCGCCTCGAACGCGGCACCTTGGGGGGAGGGTCGCCGGCAGAAGCGGTCGGCGAGCGCGTCGTCGTGCCGTTCTTGGTGCGGCACGGCACCCATCACGTTGACGCGGTGATTCTCTCGCACCCGCACGGCGACCACGCCGGAGGCGTCGCACCCGTATTGCGAAGCCTCGGCGCCGATCGTTTCGCGGACGGCGGCCAAACATACGCCGGGCACGCCTATCATGACGCACTCGACGTGGCACGCGTGAAGCACATTCCAATGACCGAGCCGCGCGCCGGAGACGATTGGAGTACCGGCGACGGCGTGACGTTTCGGTTCTACGGGCCGGCCGAGCCGTTCTTGCACGGCACGCGAAACGACATCAACAGCAATTCGGTCGTCTTCATGCTCGAGTATCGGTGTCCCGGCTGCCGGACGCCCTTCAGAATGCTCTTCACCGGGGATGCCGGCGCGGAAACCGAACGGCGCTTACTCGCGAGCGGTTTCGACCTCCACGCCGACGTGCTCAAAGTCGGCCATCACGGCAGCGCGTATTCTTCGTCGCCCGAGTTCGTTCGCGCCGTCAGCCCGCGCTACGCGATCGTCTCCGTCGGAAAGCACAATCTCTTCGGGCACCCGGCGCCGCGAACGATCGACACGCTCGCTCGCGCCGGCGCGACCATCTATCGAACGGACGAGCGCGGCGCAATCGTCGTGCACGTGAACGGCGAGACGGTCTCGCTCGCCACGCAGTTGTGAGCGGCTCGCCGAGCCTACGGCGAGCAGCGCGCGATCGTGCCTTCGATCGTCCGTTCGGCGAATGCCAGCGCACGGTTCGCCGGACTGAGAAAACCTGCTGCCACGGCGCCGTCGAGGAGCGCGAGCAGCGGATCGAAGAAGCCGCCGTCGTCGAGCAGGACGATCGGCGCGTTCACGAGGCCCAATTTCGTCCAGGCGAGCACTTCGAAAATCTCTTCGAACGTCCCGATCCCGCCCGGAAGCGCGACGAAGGCGCCTGCCAGCGAGTAATAGACCGCCTTTCGTTCGTGCATCGAACCGACGATGCGCAAGTCGACCCGCGAATCGGCGCGAGCCGCTTCCTTGGCGAGAAGAAAATCCGGAATCACGCCGACGACGGTTCCGCCCGCGACGAAAACGCCCTCGGCGAGCGCGCCCATCAAGCCGATTTGACCGCCGCCGTAGATGAGGCCCAGTCCGGCTCCGCCGAGCGCTTCGCCGAACGCGCGCGCCAGCGGCACGTACCGCGGGTCGTTGCCGGGGGACGAACCGCAGTAGACGGCGACGAACTTCACGTTGGCCGTCTTAGAGGGCGATCGCGGTCGCCGCTCACTCGCGCGCGCCGAAGCGATTCCGCGAACGGTAGCGGCGCTTCGCGGCCTCGGTCTCGCGATCGCGCGGCGCTGCGTTCGTGACGAGCGATTCCAGCAACGCGCGCGCCGCGCGCGTCACGTCGTCCACCGCTCGGTCGAAGGCCGCTTCGTTGGTCTGCGACGGCCGCGTGAAACCGCTGAGCTTGCGAACGAACTGCACCGCAGAGGCCCGCAGTTCATCGTCGGTTGCGGGCGGTACGAAGTTGTAGAGCGTCTTGATGTTACGGCACATCGGCATGCCTTTGTCCGGGGTGCGCGTTACGTACGAACAGCGAAGCGAAATAGGCGCGATAGTTCCAGGCGAGCACGGCCCACAAGATCGTCACGACGATCGGGATTGGGAAGCCCTGCGGCATCATGGTCGCGTGAAAGGTCAGGATGTTTGCGAGCAGCGCAGCGACGACCGCGAGCGCGAGCGGAACGTACTGATTGGCGAGCAGCAGAGCGCCCACAATAACTTGCACGCCAAAGACCATCATGCCGTAATGCGACGTCATGAATACAGTCATCAACGTCGCCGCCATGCGCTCGGCGGCGGCGCCGGAATGAATTGCAAGAAGCCGTTCAATCCCAATACGAAAAACACCAAGCCCACCAACAGGCGCGCGACGGTGACGACAATCTTCATGCGGCGTTCCTTATCCCAGCGGGCAATTGACCATCCATTTGATGCCGAATCTATCCACGAGCATGCCGAACTTCGCGCCCCAGAACGTTTTCGCCATCGGCATCGTCACGGCGCCGCCTGCGGACAATTTCGTAAAGACCGCGTCCGCCTCGGCTTCGGTCGTGGTCTCGACCGAGAGCGAAAAATTCTCGCCCTTGTTGGAGTGCCAGTGATCGCCGCTCGTATCCGCCGCCATCAAGGTGCCCGCCGGCGACACCAACCTGCCATGCATCACTTTGTTGCCCCAATCGGACGGCGCCATCGCAGCGCCCGGCGAGCCTTCGTAGCGATTGATTTGGATCTCGCCCCCGAGCGCCTCGCGATAATGTTCCAGCGCTTCTTCGCATGAGCCGTTAAAGAAAACATAGGCGTTCAGTTGCATGCCCACAAGTAGCGCGCCGGCCGCGCGCGTGCCTGCCGTCGCTTGGGTGCTCTCCGGTTTAGCGGACGCGGGGATTGGGGAACGGGACGGCATGACGACTCAAGACACCAAACGGTGCGATCACCTCGCATGCATCTGTGAAGTTCCGCTCGCGCAGGACACGTGCTCCGACTACTGCGCCTCGCCCGCCGGCCGCGACGCACACAACGTGCAATGCGAATGCGGACACGCGGACTGCACGCGCCAGAGTGAGCGACAATTGCACGGCGGCGCGGGCCGTGAAAGCGTTTAGCAGAGGCCGGCTCCTCTAAAATCCGCGGGCCGGAAAGTCCGGCCCGCGTTGAAGCCAGTTGTCGGAGGAATACGCCGCCTCGCCGTCCACTGCGTGGAGCGTGTACGCGTGGCGCGACGACGCAGACCGGTTCGGCGCGCTGTAATGCGGTAACATTCCGTCGAACGCGACGAGCGTACCGGCCGCTACTTCGAGCGGCAGGGCCTCGTCGTTCGACGGCCACGGGGCCGAATCGCAGGCGACGATCGCACCGCGTCCGTCGCGCACCGAAAAACGCTCGCGCAACGGTCCGCGCTGGCCGCCGGGCTGGACCCACAAACATCCGTTGTCGCGGTTTGCGTCTTCGAGCGCGAACCACAACCCGAGCACCGCGGGCGGCTCGGTTTGAAAGTACGTCGCGTCTTGATGCCAGCGCACTTCGCCGCCGATGTTCGGTTGCTTGAAAATGTACATGGATTGAAAGAGCAGCGGACGGCGCAAACCGAGCGACTCCGCGATCGCGGCCAGGCGCGGATCCCGCGAAAACCGAGCGAAGAGCGGGTCGAGATCGTGCAAGGCGTGACCGATCTTATTGATGGACAGCGCTTTCGGTTGCCGCAGGCGGCCGGCCCCGTCGAACGCATCTTCTTCAAAGAAGCAGCGAATCTTATCGCCCGACGACATGAAGTACTCGTCCGATTTTGTTTTTGCTTCGTCGCGCGTCGAAAAGATCGAGGCACTCTCGCCCGGCTCGAATTCATCCACGATCGCCTTCGCGCGAGCACGCAGCGCCGCCACGTCGGAGGCCGAAGCGAAATCCGGCACGACGATATATCCGTCGCGCGCAAACGCCGCGATCCGATCCGCTGCAAGCATCAAGACGAGCGCGTTCTGCGCGGCGCGGCCGCACCACTGCAACCCCAGGGAGGCCGTGCGAGGCGTCTATCTGAAGTCGCTGTGCGATGACGGCAACGGTCGAGCCCGCAATCGCCGTGAGCGCACTCGTCAAGCGATATCCTACCGGCACGGTCGCGCTCGACGATATCGACTTTACTGCGGGAGCCGGCGAATTCGTCTCGGTCGTCGGACCGAGCGGTTGCGGTAAGACGACGCTGCTGCGCATCCTCGCCGGCCTCGAAGGGCCCACCGCCGGGCTCGTGCAGATCGCAGCGCGCAACGCAACGTCCGCGCTTCCGGCCGCGACGGTATTTCAGGAAGAGTCGCTCTTTCCGTGGATGCGGGTTGACGAGAACGTCGCGATCGCATTCGACGGCTTGGCCGTTTCGGCGTGCGACGCGCGGCGCCGAAGCGCGGCGCAACTCGAACTGGTCGGGCTGACCGCGTTTTCGCGAGCTTTTCCGCACGAACTCTCGGGCGGGATGAAGCAGCGCGTCGCCGTGGCGCGCGCCTTCGCCGTAGATGCGCCGGTCCTGTTAATGGACGAACCGTTCGGGGCACTCGACGAACAAACGCGCGTCGCGCTTGCCGCCGACCTGATGGCGCTCTGGAGCCGCGCGGGCAACACCGTCGTGTTCGTCACGCATTCGATCGAAGAGGCCGTCACGCTCGGCGACCGGGTCGTCGTTCTCAGTAAGAGTCCGGGGCGCGTCCTGGAAACGATCGAGGTCGGCATCCCGCGGCCGCGCGACGCGATCAAAATCCGCTCGCTCCCGCGCTTCGTCGAACTGACGCAGCGCGTCTGGGATTTGCTGCGGTGAACGAACGGGCCATTCGGATAGCGGCACCCCTGTCGGTGCTCGCGCTCTGGGAGGCGAGCGTTCGATTCGGCTGGCTCGACGCGCGCATCTTTCCCGCGCCGAGCACCCTCGTGCCGGCATTCATCGCGTTCGCAGCGAGCGGGGCGCTCTTCGTCAACGGTGCGGCGACGCTCGAACGCATCGTCATCGGCTTCTTTCTCGGTGCGGTGCCCGGGGTCGCG
>JACRTZ010000188.1 GCA_014304965.1 Vulcanimicrobiota bacterium
GGTCCGCGCAGCAAGGCTTCGCGCGCCCCTTTTTCGACTGCTGGAAAGAATTGGCGCGGCACGACGCCGCCGACGATTTTCTCGGCGAACGTCACGCCGTGGCCGCGCTCGCGCGGCTCGATCCGCAGCTTGACGTCGCCGAACTGGCCGTGGCCGCCGGTCTGATGTTTGTAGCGGTGATGAATTTCCGTGGGCTGCGCGATGGTCTCACGGTACGCGATCGTGGGCTCATGCATTTCAAGTTTGAGATTGTACTTGCGCGATAGGCGCTGCATCGCCGTCGCGACGTGCACTTCGCCCAAGCCGAGCAGTTGCAGTTCGTTGGTGAACTCGGCGCGCGCGATCTTGAGCGTGGGATCTTCCTCGCAGATGCGGGCGAGCATTTGCGAAAGCTTGGCCTCGTCGAGCTTTTCCTTGGGTTTGATCGCGACGGCGAATAAGGGCTCGGCCAGCTGAGGAACCGGTTTGACGGTTTTGTCGCCGCCCGTCAACGTGTCGCCGCTGTGCACGCCGTCGAGGCGGGCGATCGCGACGATTTCACCGGCGGTCGCGGACGTGAGGGCTTCTTGCTTCTTGCCCTGCAGACGGTAGAGGCCGGCGGCGCGCACTTTGAGCCCCTCGCGGCTCGTGTCGATCAAGGTCGCGTCGGACGTAAGCGTTCCGTCCCACACGCGCACGACTGAAAGTTTGCCCGATTGCGGGTGCACGATCGTTTTGAGCACTTGCATGCAGAGCGGTTTCGACGGATCGCCGGTCGGCGGCGGGAATTGCTTTTCGATCACGTCGAGCAACGCGCTTGCGGCGACTCCGATGTCGGTCATCCCTGCGCCCACGAGCACCGGAACGATCTGATCGCGTGCGGTTTCGTCGCGCAGATCGGCGCGAATCTCGTCGATCGGCGGCTCGATGCCCTCCAGCAATTCCTCGAGCAAGTGGTCGTCGAAATCGCCGAGCGCTTCGAGCAACTTTTGGCGCGCTTCTTGGACGGTGCCTTTGAGTTCGTCGCCGATCGGTATTTCTTTGGGTGCGCCGTTTTCAACGACGTAGGCATGCTCTTCGGGCAAGTCTATGTAACCGCGGAAATTTTCGGCGTCGCCGATCGGGAGATGCTCGGCGACGACGCGGTTGCCGAACGTTTGGTTGAGCGCGGCGAGGGTCGCGCGAAAGTCGCTGCCCGGTTTGTCGAGCTTATTGATGAAGAAGCAATGCGGCATCTTGCGCTCGTCGAGGAACTCGACCAGCGAACGTGTCTGCCGGACGCGCGTCGGCTCGGCGTCGATCACGATGACCGCGGCGTCCACGCCGACCAGCGCCAGCTTCGCTTCCTCGGCAAATTCGATAAAGCCCGGACAGTCCACGATCGTCAGGTCGATGTTCTTGGTCGAAGCAAACGCAAAACCGACCGAGGTGGATTGTCCCCGGTCGATACATTCGGGCTCGTAGTCGGTGGTCGCCGTTCCGTCGGCGACCGATCCGCGGCGCGGGATCGCTCCTGTTTGTGCCAGCAGCGCTTCGACCAGCGTTGTTTTGCCCGCGTGATGCGGGCCCACGATCGCGACGTTGCGGCGGCGTTCGATGGCTCCCATGCAAAACTCCCGATGAAGAGGCTGGCTGGTGGACAGGCCGCCTTCTGCGTTCGCTGCGAATCTCCGGGTGGAGCGTAAGCGCGACTGCTAACGCCGCTTGGCGCCGCCTTTCGCGCTGCGTTTGACGACGGCGGCCCCGCGTACGGCGCCCGCTTTTGCCTTGCTTTTCGGCGCGGGCGAGTTGGTTGCGGGCTTTTTGGCGGCTAAGGCGCGCGCCGGGGCAAGCCGCTTGGCGCCCTTTGCGGGAACGCTTTTTTTCGCCGGTAATTTGGCCGCGAGCGACGTTCTGGCAGGCGCGGCGCTCTTTGTGACGGCCTTTTTGGCCGCGGGTTTATTGACCGCGAGCTTCTTGGGCGGTACGGCCTTCTTCGCGGGGATGGCTTTCTTTGCGGGCGCGGCTTTCTTCGTGGGAACGACTTTCTTCGCGAGGACGGCTTTTTTCGCGGGCGCCGCTTTCTTGACCGGGACGGGCTTCTTGGCTGCGGCCGCTTTTTTCGCGGAAAGGGCGGGCTTTGCAGCCGCCGGCTTCGCGAGCGCGGGCTTCGCGGGCGCTGCCGCTTTTGCGGGCCGTGTGATCTTCGCGGGGGGCGCCGCTTTTGCGGACGGCGCGGCCTTTGCGGAAGTCGCCGGTTTGGGCGCTGCCGATTTCTTGGGTGCGGCGGCTTTCGATACTTTCGCGGCGGCGCTCTTGGCGGGGACGGTGGTGACGGCGCCTCCCGTTCCGGCGACGCCGGCCGCAGCTGCCGCGAGCGCGGCGGTCCGGCGGCCCGCAGCTTTACCGGCGACGGTTTTGGCCGACGCGGCAGACTTTGCTTCGGCGACGACTTTCGCTGCGGTTGCGGCAGCCTTCGCCGCGGCGGCTTTGGCGCCGCGTTTCGGCGGCGGCTCCGGTTCGGGCGGCATCTGTCCGCCGTTGCGCG
>JACRTZ010000081.1 GCA_014304965.1 Vulcanimicrobiota bacterium
CCGGGAAGCGCGTCGTCGTGCTCGAGGCCGGCGGCGCGTGCGCCGCCCAAGATTTCACGCAGCGCGAGATTGCGTTCGGCGATCTCTATCTCGAGGGCGGTCTCTGCGCGACGCGCGATCTCGGCGTCGCGATCTTGGCCGGCGCGACGCTGGGCGGCGGAACGACCGTCAACTGGAGCACGTCGTTTCGGCTTCCCGCGCACGTCGGCCAAGAATGGGAAGCGGAATCCGGCGTTTCCGGCTTGCAGGCAGATCTTGCGCCGCACTTCGCGGCGCTCGAACGGGAACTCGGCATCGCCCAAGTCGCGCGGCACAATCCGAACAACGCGGTGATCGCGGACGGCTGCGCCGCGCTCGGCATCCATCACGCGGCGATGCCGCGCAACGCTCCCCGCGACTGCGGCGAGGGTTGCGGCTATTGCGGATTCGGCTGCGCGTACGCGAAGAAACGCTCGACCGCACGTGCACTGCTGCCCGACGTCGTCGCGAACGGCGGGTCGATCTACGCGCGGACGCTCGTCGAGCGCATCCTGTTCGACGGCCGCCGCGCAACGGGTGTCGCGGCCTGCAGCACGGGGACAACCGGCGAGCGGCGCTTCACCGTTCGCGCCCGGCTCGTCGTTTGCGCGGCCGGAGCACTGCGAACTCCGTCGCTGCTCGCGCGCAGCGGCGTCGTCCACCCGCTGCTCGGACGGCGCCTCTTCCTACACCCCGTCGCCGCGGCGTTCGCCGAGTTCGATCGGCCGATCCGGACCTACCTCGGTCCGATGCAGAGCGCGTATTCCGACGAATATGCCGCCTTGACCGGGAATTACGGCGTGAAGATCGAGGCTGCGCCGACCCATCCCGGACTCGCTGCCCTGGCCCTACCGTGGCGCGATCGTCAGGCGCACGCCGCCGCGATGGACCGGATCGGCACTATGGCGACGATCTTCGCGCTCGCACGCGATCGCGACCCCGGCCAGGTCTCGCTCGATCGCGAATGCACGGTCGACTACGCAATCTCGCCGTACGACGCCGAGCACTTGGCCGCAGGTTCCCTCGCACTCTTCGATATCGCGTTCGCGGCCGGCGCGACGCGCGCGTCTTCGCTTCACAACGATCCCATCGTGGTCGAGCGGGCGCAGTGGAACGCCCGGCGCCGCAGCGAACTCGACAGTCAAATTCGTACCGCCGGGTTCGCACCGAACCGCCAGCCGCTGTTCTCCGCGCACCAGATGGGGACAGCCGCACTCGGCAGCAGTCCGGCCAATTCGGTGACCGATCCGTTCGGCCGCGTGTGGAATCGCGAGGGTTTGCTCGTCGCCGACGCTTCGCTGTTTCCGCAGTCGAGCGGCGTCAACCCGATGCTGACGATCATGGCGCTCGCGCGCCGGGTCGCAAACGCCGCATCGTGACCGCCGCGTAACCGTGCCGATTATCGAAACGCGCGACCTGCGCAAAGTCTTCCGCACGGTTAAACGGACGCCCGGCGCGCTCGGCGCGCTCAAGACGCTCTTTTCGCGCGACTACGAGGATCGCATCGCCGTCGAGGACGTCACGATGTCGTTCGAAGCGGGCGAGCTCGTCGGGTACATCGGGCCCAACGGCGCCGGCAAGTCCACGACGATCAAGATGCTGACGGGCATTCTCGTTCCGAGTTCGGGCGGAATCACCGTTGCGGGCCTCGTTCCGTATCGCGAACGCCGTCGCAACGCGCGCAACATCGGTGTCGTTTTTGGACAGCGCAGTCAACTCTATTGGGATCTGCCGCTGATCGAGTCGTTCGAACTGCTGCGCGCAATCTACGGGGTGCCGCACCCGCGGTATCGCGAAAACGTCGCCCGCTTTACGGAATTGCTCGCGCTCGACGAATTTCTGACGACGCCCGTCCGGCAGCTCTCGCTCGGACAGCGCATGCGCGGCGACTTCGCAGCCGCGATGCTGCACGATCCGAAAATCGTCTTCCTCGACGAGCCGACGATCGGTCTCGATGTCGTGGCGAAGGAAGCGATCCGGACCTTTATCGCGCAAGTGAACGCGGAGCGCGGCACGACCTTCTTGCTGACGACGCATGACTTGGCCGACGTCGAGCGGCTCTGCCGCCGGATCGTCTTGATCGACAAAGGCCGGCTCGTCTACGACGGCGAGATCGAGGTACTCAAAGAACAGTACGGCACGCACCGCACGCTCGTCGTCGAGCTGTCGGAGCCGCCGAACGCAGAAATCACCGTGCCGGGTGCGGAAATCGAGTCGCGCACCGACACGCAGCTGCGGCTGCGTTTCGACCGGCGCGAGATCAGCGCCGACCAGCTGATCCGGCGGGTCGCCGAAGCGTTTCGCGTGAGCGACGTTTCGATCGAAGAGCCCGAACTCGAAACGATCATCCGCCGCATCTATCTCGAAGGGTACGAACGCTGACCCTCGCACGGCTGAGCGAACCGTACGTGGAATTTGCGCGCAAGGCGTTCGCACGCGAAGCGACCTATCGCGTCGAGGTCTTCACCGAAATCGGCTCGCTGCTCTTTCGCGTCTATTTGCTGCGCTCGCTGTGGACCGCCCTCTACGGGCAGAACCTCGCCCCGGCCGGCATCCCGTTGCACGCCATGATCACCTACGCGACGGTTGCGCTCTTGATGTCGCTCGTGCTCGAAGTAGACGGGACCCGCGCGATCCGCGAAAAGATCCGGGAAGGTTCGATCGCCACGGATTTGATGAAGCCGATCAGCCTGCCGCTGTACTTCTTCTCCGACGGCATCGGGCAAACGATCTTCCACGCGCTGGCGATCGTGCCGTCGTTGCTGCTCGCGTTACTGCTCGTGCATGTGGACGTCCCGGCCTGGCCTGCAGCCGGCGCGTTCGTACTCGCGTTCGTGCTCGGCTACATCGTCAACTTTCTGCTGAACTTCTTGATGAACACCATTGCGTTTTGGACGCTCGAAACGTTCGCGATCCAACTCATGGTGCGCTGGGCCTCGGACCTCTTGAGCGGCCAAATCTTGCCGCTCGCGTTTTTTCCCGGAATTCTCGGGCGGATCGTGATGGATCTGCCGTTCGCGGCGATCTACTCGACGCCGCTGCGCATCTACATCGGCGATTTGCCGCCTTCGGAATGGGGTAGCGCGTTCGCGGCGCAAGTACTGTGGATTGCCGTGTTCGGCTCACTGTCGTTCGTCGTGTGGCGGGCAGCCGCGCGGCGCGTCGTCGTGCAAGGGGGCTAAATGGCGCTCGAAGAGGTCGACCTCATCGTCATCGGAAGCGGACAAGGCGGAGTCCCGCTCGCCGTCGACCGCGCCCAGAAGGGGCAGCGCGTCGTGCTGTTCGAGCGCGGCGAACTCGGCGGAACGTGCGTCAACACCGGCTGTACGCCCTCGAAAACATTGCTCGCGTCGGCGCACAATGCGGGCCGTGCGCGTCTGGCCGGCCCGCTCGGCGTGCATGCCGACGTGCGGGTGGACCAGCGCGCGGTGTTCGAGCGCGTCCGGCGCGTGCGCGCGGACTGGAACGGCGGCATCGCGCCAAAGCTGGAAAAGGCCGGCGTCGAGATCGTCCGCGCGAGCGCCGCTTTTAGCGGCGAGCGCACGGTCCGCGGCGGCGGCCGCGAGCTACGCGCGACGACCGTCGTCATCGACACGGGCGCCTCGGCGGCGGTTCCGCCGGTCGAAGGTCTCGAGGGTGTCCCGTACCTGACGAACCAAACGTTTTTCGATCAGACGGAACTGCCCAAACGTTTGCTCGTCATCGGCGGCGGCTACATCGGATTGGAACTCGGGCAAGGGGCTCAGCGCCTCGGCAGCGCCGTGACGATCGTTCACGGGCAGGCGCACGTCATGGATCGCGAAGAGCCCGATGCGAGCGACTGCGTTCGCGCGGGTATGGAACGCGACGGCGTCGTTTTCAAGATGAGCGCGCAGGCCAAACGCGTCGAGCGAGCGGGTGAAGCGATCCGTCTGACGCTCTCGACCGGCGAAACCGTCGAAGGCGACGGGTTGCTCGTCGCGACCGGCCGCACGCCGAATACGAAGGATCTCGCCGCGGACAAGACGGGCGTCGAGCTTGCAAAGAACGGCTCGGTAGCCGTGGACGACTATCTGCGCACGACGTGTCCCGGCATCTTCGCGCTGGGCGACGTGGCCGGCCAGCCCGCGTTCACGCACGTGTCCTGGGAAGATTTCCGGCGCATTCGCTCGACCCTCGACGGCACGCCCCGCAAACGCGACGATCGCGTGCTCTCGTACACGACGTTCACCGAACCGCAACTCGCGCGAACCGGCCTCACCGAAGCCGACGCGAAGAAAAAAGGCATGGATGCGCGTTCGGTGACGCTGCAACTCTCCGACACCGCGCGCGGCGCGGAATGGGACCTCGAGCTCGGTTTCTACCGGCTCGTGGTGGACGCGAAGAGCGACAAGATGCTCGGCGCGACGATGGTCGGCTACGAAACGGGCGAACTCGTCCACGTCATCGCGTTTGCTATCGAACTTGGGGCGACGTGGCGCGACCTCGACGCGTTCGTCGGCATCCACCCGACCTTCGGCGAAGCCTTACCGAGCCTGGCGCGGTTGCTCGAATGAACCGTCGCTGCTTAGTGTCATGCGTCGCGGCCATAGTATTGTGCTCGACGCTCCAACGACCGGCCTCCGCAACAGATATATACAACGTCGACTCCGTGCTCTTGGCCCTCATGCGGACAACGACGGGAGCGCTTCAGCCGTCGGGGGGCAGGTTTAACGTCGCTTCGTCGGACGGCGTTTCAGCGCGATTAGTCTATCCGCAAAATGACGCCTGCCCGGGAACGACTATAAGTCTTAACGGGGTAGGGCCCGCCGGTATACCGCGCCTTTCCAATCTAGATACTGTCTTTGTTTCAGGATGGAAGCCATTCTATCAACTCACCCTTCAAATCGGCAGCCCCTGTCGCGCCAGCACAATCTCCTTCGATGGGTTTCCCGTTCTGTTCGTGGATATCGAAAATGCAAAGCCGGACACGTACTACTACATGGACATCGAAGTGGCTGCCGGCAACAGTTCCCACATCCCGCTCGGGCCACCATCAAAGAGCGATGCCGCCCATATCAGTTTCGACTTCGCTCAATTACCATCTTGGGCGCGGCGCGACGATAGACTCCGCTTCCCGGCATATTACACGATTCGCCTCATCCTCGGGCGCCAATAGACGCTAGCGGCTCGCCTGAAACGGCGGGTTGCGGCGTTGCGGTTTGCGCGCCACCTCGAACAGCGCGCGTAAGAACGCATCGTGCTTGTACGACTTCGAGTCGCCGAATTTGACGACGGCGAGTTCTTGCGAGGGGGCGACGTACAGCGCTTGGCCGCCCGAGCCGCTGGCATAGACGAGATCGGGAACTTCTGCGAGCGGGCTCAGCCAAAAACACAGACCGTACCGCGGGTTCGCGGTCGAGCCGTCGTAGCAGCGCTCGAGCGACGTTCGGCGCACGATCTGCTTTTCGCGATACGACCCCGAAGACGCGAGCATGCGGCCGAACTTCAACCACTCGCCGGCCGCCAGCATCGCGCCGGTCGGCAGCGGCTGCGTTCCGTCGGGTAGCTTCCGCCAGCCGGCAACCTTCAGCGCGAGCGGATCGAGGATGCGCTCTTGAAGGTAGGCGTGAGGTGAAGGCGCGCGCCGGTGCAGCTTGCGCTGCAAGACCGCGCCGAAAACTTGTAGCGGAATCCCGCCGTAGGCGAAGACGCGGCCGGGCTCGGCCACGAGCGGCGTCGCGAGCGCTTTAGCGTACGCCGGCACGGCACTTCCCAGCCCGCCGAACCCGATGCCGCTTGTCAGTTGCAGCAGATGCCGGAGCGTGACGTGCGATTTGCGCGCGTCGGCCGCCCATTCGGGAATCGTCCGCGCGACGAGTTCGTCGAGGTCGAGCAGGCCGTCGTCCTGCGCCGCGACGGCGGTCACGCCCCAAAAGCTTTTCGTTCCGCTGTAGAGCGCGTGCGGCGTCGAACGATCGAAGCCGGCGCCGTAACGTTCGAACACCGTTTTGCCGCTCACCGAAACGATCAGCGCCTGCAACCCGTGCTTGCCGGCATAGGCCGCCGCCGCTTCGAGGTTCACGGCGAGACCAGCGGTTCGCGCGCGATGCGCGCGGCGATCGCGATCAGCACCGCGCCGCCGATCCGCTCGATCCACAGCGACGCGCGCTCGACCGCGGCGCTGCGCCGCAGCGCGCCGGCACCGAGCGAATAGCCCGTCAGCACGATGGCTTCGATGGTCGTTGAGATCAGCGTCAAGGCGACGAGTTGTGCGGCGAGCGGCGCCCTCGTATCGATGAATTGCGGAAGAATCGCGACGAAGAATACGATCGCTTTCGGATTAGAAACCTGCGTCAAAAAACCGGCCGCAAAGGCGCGACGGCGTTCGCCGCTCTCGAGCGCCGCGGGATCGGGAACGATGCCTTTACGGGCGAACAGCGCGCGCAGGCCGAGATAGGCCAGATACAGCGCGCCGCCCCACTTGAGGAAAACGAACACGCGCGCGGACGCGAGCAGCAGCGCGACGACCCCGAGTCCCGACAACACGAAATACAGCGTGTTGCCCGCGAGTATGCCGCACGCGGCTGCAAGGCCGGTTCGTACGCCGCGCCGCAACGCGGACGACACCGTCAGTAAGACCGCGGGGCCCGGGATCAGGCACAGCGTCAGTTCCAAGAACGCGAAGGCCGCAAGCGTCGCCCAATGCACGTTTTCGCCTTTCGCTCAGGCGGCGGCCGTTACTCCGTCTTTCCGGCCGCTCATTCGCCGTCTGCCGGCGGAACGTCCCAGAGCACGGCTTCCCCGTTACCGGCGACCGTCAGGTCGAGCGGCCCCGCGATGCGCGCCGCGTCGCCCGGGCCGAGCGTGGTACCGTTGGCCGTCAGATCGCCCTGCGCGACGAAGAGAAAGGCGAACCGTTTTGCGCGCACGGCGAAATCCAACGATCCGTTTTCGAGACGGGCGACATAGGCGCTCGCATCTTGCCAGATCGCAATCTTCGACTCGACGTTCGGCTCGCCGGTCGCAATCGGCAGCCAGCGGTTGAGCCGTTCTTCGCGCGCGTAGTCCACTTGGCCGTATTGCGGCTTGAGGTTGCGTGCGCGAGGCGTCACCCACATCTGCACGAGGTGCAAGGGCCGTTCGGCGGAGTGGTTGTATTCCGAATGCGCGATGCCGGTGCCGGCGCTCAAATACTGTACGCCGCCCGGCCCGATCACGCCGACGTTGCCCATGCTGTCTTTGTGCTCGAGCTCGCCCTCGAGCACGTACGTCAGAATTTCCATGTCGCGATGCGGGTGCGTGCCGAAGCCCTTGTCCGCGGCAATCACGTCGTCGTTGAAAACGCGCAGCGCTCCCCAGTTCGAGTTGCGAGGATCGAAATAATCCGCGAAACTGAACGAGTGGTACGTCTGGAGCCACCCGTGATCGGCGAATCCGCGCTCCTTCGAGCGTTGGATGGAGAGGTGAGCGGTCGTTTGCATCGTTAGGCCTTTCCCGTTTCCCCGAGCGGCGGCGGTTTGGGAATGCCGAGTTCGAAGGTTGCGCTTTCGTGTTGCTGGGGACGGCGTCGAACGATGCCACGCTGCAGGTCGTCGACGATGTACCCGAGCAGGCGCGCGGCGCTCGGGACGACCGCGCGTTCGTAGAATTCGCGCGGCGACTCGCCCGGAACGATCGCCAGAACTTCTTGCTCGCAGACGTCGCCCGTATCCCAGCTGTCGTCGGCCCAAAACCACGTCGCGCCGGTATAGGTTTCGCCGAGCCGGTAGGCCCACTTGATCGAGTCGCGGCCGCGGTGACGCGGCAAGAGCGACGGATGAAAGATCAAGAGGCCCAGCTTCAGGCGCCCGATGTCCTCGGGCGAAACCTTGCTCGTGAGCAGCGGCGCAACGACGACGTCGGCGTCGAATCCGCCAACGGGCTCGACGCCCTTGGCAGCGAGCACCGCGCGGCACGCGCGCACCACCGGCAATTCCGGGTCGCCGATCAATCCGATTCTCACGCCGCAGCTTTCGACACGGCGCCCGGCTTTCGATGCAGGGGGCGCCGACGCTTAGCGGAGCAGCTTGTCGACCGTGATCGGCAAGTCGCGCACGCGAACGCCGGTCGCGTGGTACACGGCTACACGGCGGGCAAGTGGCCGCCCGCGTCGAGCCGCGCGAGCAAGAGATGGTAGTAAAGCATACCTTTCCAGGGACCCAGGGTCGGTAGTGCCGCCGCAAGATCGGCCTCGACGCCGCCCGGAAACGCGCGCAAGCTGCGGGCCACGCCCGAATCGTTCATCGGGAACACATCGAGGCGACCAAGTCCGCGCAACAGGACGACGGTTGCGGTCCAAGGACCGATCCCTTTGATCGCGCAGAGCAGCGCGCTTGCGCCGGCGGAGTCGCGTTCCTCTAGCATCGCTTCGTCCAGCGCGCCGCTTTCAAGCGCTTCGCCGACGCGTCGCAGCGTCGCCATCTTGGCTGCGCTTAGGCCGGCCGCGCCCAGCACGGCGTCGCTTGCGCCCAAGAACGCGCGCGGCGTGGGGAATGCGACCAGGTCGCCGCCGTCGCGAGCGACGATCTGCCCGAGTGCGTGCACGGTTCTTCCCAGAATCGCGCCGGCCGCCGAAAGGCTCACTTGCTGAAAGACCACAGCGTTGACGCACGCTTCCCACAGCGTCGGATATCGCGGCGGATTGACGCCGCGCATCCGTTTCGCAAACGGGCCAAGCCACGGGATGCGAGCGGCCGCGCGGGCGAACCCGCGCACGTCGCGATCTGGCGCCAACATGCGGCAAACGAGTGCGAGCGCGCGCTCATCTTCGCCGGCCGGTGCGTCGATTTCGACGTGCAGGGCGTTTTCCTCGCGTTGTTCGACGGCGACGATCGCGGGCCCGGAAGAACCGTCGAGCGCGCGAACGTAGCGCCCGCCCTCGAAGCGATCCACGACGTTGGTCGAGAGCCGGCGCAGCACGTTGACCGTGAGATCGAGCCGGTAGGGCTCCACAACGGCAACGCGGCTCATGACGAATTTCCGGCGACCCATGCGACTCCCGAACTTCACCAAAGACGAGGTTTCGCCCGGCGGCACGTACGCAAAGCGGTGGACGGTTCCCACCCCGAGCACCGGCGCGAAGGGCCGGACTGGACTCGTGCGGGAAGCGTTCCGGTGTGAGCCTGGCGGCCTACGCCCAATACTGGCGCATCAACCTGCTGACGATGATCGAGTATCGCGCGAACTTCTTCATGTGGTTCGGCTTCACGATCATGTACCACGCGACGGCGATCGGCGCGCTGTGGGTGACGCTGCATCAGTTTCCCTCGATGAACGGCTGGAACTTTCGGGAGATGGCCGTGCTGTACGGCTTGTGGATGCTCGGTCACGCATTTCACAACACGTTCTTTTTCACGGTCGGCGAGGTACCGGCGATGGTACGCGAAGGGCGCTTCGACCGCTTTCTCGTCCGGCCGCTCGACCCGCTATTCCAAGCGATGACGGTCCCGCAACAGATCTGGCCCGACGAACTCATTTTGGCGATCGTGTTCTTCGCAATTGCAACCGTCTTCGCCGGACTGCGAGTGGACCTCGCCTACGTCCTGTTCGTGCCGATCGTGATGATCGGCGGTGCCCTGATCGACTTCGGGATTCAGCTTGCAATCGCAACCTTATCGTTTTGGGTCGTGCGGATAGACACGCTGCGCTGGTACGTGATGTCTCTCGAGCAAGACTTTACGCGTTATCCGATTTCGATTTACACGCACGGCGTGCGATTCGTCCTGGCCTTCGTCCTCCCGTTCGCATTCATGAACTACTTCCCGGCGACGTTCTTGCTCCACAAAACGGACGACGCATTTGCGCTCGCGCCCGGCGTCGGGCTACTGACGCCGGTCGTGGGTCTCGTGTGGTTCGGGCTCGCGTACGCATTCTGGCGCGCGGGGATCGATCGCTATCAAGGCACGGGGAGTTAATCCGGCCGACGAGTCACGGCGTTTGTTCGGTCGGCAACGGTTTGAAGAGCGATCCGGCCTCATCCGCAACCGGTTCGATGCCGTCAGGCCGCAGATAACGCACGAACCAATGCGCGATCGCGCGCAAGCGCAGCAGCCGGTTGCGCGGCTTTCCGGTTCGGGATAGGTTGTGACCGTCGCCGGTGAAGCGCACGAATTCGGTAGACGTGCGTCCGAGCCGGCGCAGCAGCGTGAACAGTTGCTCGCCCTGATCGATCGGACAGCGATAGTCACGCTCGGAATGCTCGACGAGCAGCGGCGCCTCGATCTCGTGCGCGTGCCGCATCGGCGACCCTTCGAACAAACGGCGTCCACCATCGGTCCACGGCGCGCCGACTTCGGTTTCCAAGAACCAGCCGAGATCGGCGGCGCCGACCTCGCTAACGAGGTCGTTGACGGCGCGCATCGAGACACCCGCCGCAAAGCGCTTCGAATGGCCGAGCAGCCAGGTCGTCATGAAGCCGCCGTAGGAACCGCCCGCCAGTCCGATGCGTGTTGGATCGATCGCGGCGTTCGCTTCCGCCGCGTCGAGCAGCGTCAGTACGTCGGAAGCATCCAGACCGCCCCAATCGCCCGTGATGGCGTCGGCGTACGCGTGCCCATAACTCTGACTGCCACGCGGATTTCCGAAGGCGACGCCGATGCCGTGCGACGCGAGCATTTGGAACTCAAACGAAAACGCGAACCCGTAGGCGGTGTGGGGGCCGCCGTGAACTTGCAGCACCCACGGAGCCGCTTTATCGGAGACGGGGTCCAGTAAGAACAGATCCAAGGTCCAACCGTCGGACGCCTGCGGGCGCACGCGGCGCGGAGCGCGGAGCGCGCGTTCGGCTAACCACGGATTGCAGTCCGTCAGCCGCTCTTCGCTTCCGTATGGATCGAGCACGGCGATCTCGCTCGGCACGATCGGCGTCGAGTACACGAAGGCCAGCGTGCCGTCGTCCGCGCGCGAAAAAGCGATGATGTCGCGGTCTCCGCCCGCGACCATGCGGTGCGCCGACCCGTCGCGCGTGAAAGCCGCGATGCCGCTCGCCGCTTCGCGGGACAACGGCGCGAAAATTTCGTAATCGCCTCCGGACCAAATCGGCGCTTGCATGCCGCCGACGCCTTTGATGTCGCAGATCACATAATCGATGACCGGCCGATCGACCGCCGCCGAGAGCGAGCGCATGGCGCCGCCTTGCGACGGAACGACCAGCAACTCATAATTGAAACGGCCGCCGACGTCGTCGCCGTGCAGATGGCCGAGGAAGGCGATCTCGCGGCCGTCGTGCGAGAACGACGGCAAGCACATCGGACCTTCGCCGTTCGTCAGTTGCTTCGGTTCGCCGCCGCCGGCCGGTATCGTGAAGATGTCGCTCACGAACGACCCTTCGCGCGCTCCCATCTGCGCCCAAAACGCGAGCGTCGAACCGTCCGGCGACCACGCCGGCCCGCCTGCATCGAAATCGCCGAAGGTCAAGCGCCGCGGCTCGCCACCGTCGATCGACACGACGAACAGATGCTTGCGGCGTCCGTCGAGTAGCCCTTCGTCGTCGCTCTTGAACGGCAACGCGCGAATGTGCCGAGCGCCGCTCGTCTCGTCGTGTGCGATCTTCGCGCACGCGGGATCGAGGTCGACGACCGCGACGAACGCGAGCTGCTTGCCGTCGGGCGACCACGCCGTTGCGGGGATCGCGTCGTACGACGGCGTCAGCGCCCGCGCCTCGCCGCCGCCAAGCGGCATGACGTAAATCTTCTTTTTCTCTTGACGTTCGCCGACGAACGAAAGCATCGCTCCGTCGGGAGAGATGCGCGGCATGCGATCGTGCAGACCCGACGTGAAGGGCGCGGCCGGCCGGCCGGCGCGCGCGCTCCAAATGGACGTCTGCGTTTCGTTTTTCGCTTCGTCCGGCGTGGCGAGCGTAAAGAACACCCGATCGTCGGGCGCGCACTGCGGATCGCTCGGTAGCGCCAGCCGGTAGAGGTCGCTTGGGACGAGCGGCATCTTCATCGAGCGAACGTTTGCGCGACGGCATGAAAGAGCGCCTGCGCCTCGCGGCGTTGGAAAGCTCGCGTCGCGAGCAAGTGCCCTTGCTGCGGGTTGCTCACGAAGCCCACCTCAACGAGCACCGCCGGGACCCGCGCTTCGCTGGTGACCGCCAAATCCCGGACGCGAAATTCAGATTCGCCGAGCCCGAGCGGCGCCAGCGCGACGCGTACGTTGCGCGCCAGTTTTTCTGAATTTGGACGCAACCAGAAAACGCTCGTTCCGCGCTTGCTCCTCTCCTCTGAACCGTCGGCGTGCACGGCGACGAAGGCCGTGGCGCCGATGTTGTTCGCAAGCGCCGCACGCGCCCGGTTGTCGCGCCGCCGGTCGGTGGCCGTTCGATAGGGTTGCGCATACGAGCGCGTCAGCAC
>JACRTZ010000097.1 GCA_014304965.1 Vulcanimicrobiota bacterium
CGCGACGTGCGCGTCGTCTGGCAGGACGCGCTCGACTGGAAACCCCCGAAAGGCGACGTCGTCGTCTTCATGTACAACCCATTTCGCGGAGCGGTCATGGACGCCGTTGTGGAGCGGCTCGGACAAGCGAACCACGGCGAGACGATCGTGCTCTATCACACACCACTCGAACGCGCGCTCTTCGAACGAAGCGGACGCTTCGAACTCATTGCCGAGTTTCCGTTCGGCCTCGTTTACCGCACAAGAAGCGGCGCTTAACCGGCGGCGCGCAGATACGTCAGCGAACCCGTCCCTTCGAGCGCGCAGGCGTGCAATTCCTTATCCGCTTCCGTCCAATAGCTGCGGTACGACTCGAGGAGCTTAATCCCGCGGCGAACGTCGCCGCGAAGGATTTCTTCGTTCGCCAAGTTGCGGCACGATCGCACGAGCAGCGCTTCGCGAAAGCGCGACCGAAACGCCGGCAGGTCGCCGCGTAGGAAGTCGTCGCAATGCACGACGAGCAGCCGCTTGAGCCGGTCGATCTCGGCAGAAAATGCCGGCAGTTCGCGCACGTCCAAACGTCGTTCGGCATCGCGAACGCTCGGCGACAAAACGTCGCCGATCGAATAGGCCGCGCCGCCGGGTTCTTCAAGCCCTACGTCGAGCGCGGCGTCGCCGAGCGGATCGTAGCGCACGACGACCGCACCGCGCGGCGAGCGATACCATAAGCCCACCGGGACGTCGCTCGTCTGCGCGAGCGCAAACGCATATTCGTCGATCAGAAAAGCGAATTCGCTTTCGACGAGCGCCAATGCCCCCGTTCCCACTACGCCGGAAATCATCGTACAGAATTGTTCGGACGGCGCCGCTCTCCAAGCAAGCGTATCGGTAAGGACGTGCGCGCACGCAATGACGCGCTTCACGGAGCGCGTTGGGTTGCCGTGACGTGCGTTACTTTCCGTGCTGTAGGCTAATGGTAATCGATGGTTTCGATCTTCGGGAGGTCGCGAAGGCTGGGGTATTCGCCCAAAAAGCGGCGACGCTTCGAGCGTTTCGCCTCGAAAGCGCACTTGCCAGCGTCGCGTCGCCTGTTCCGAGACGCCGACCTGGGCATCGGACGGCGGGGCAACGCGCACTAACGCCCGTTCGGCCGGTTGCCAGTTCTCGGCAAACGCGGCGGGCGGCACAACGACCATTGCCGCAAGCAACGCTACGGCACCGAGCCAGCGCACTCGGCGCACGCCGGACGCAGTGGCCACGGCGACGACTACCTCAGCGCGGTTTCGGGCATCGCGATCAACTCGGGAATGCGCGAGCCGTCGAGAAAAACGGGCAGCTCGGCGAGCGCAAAGTTCATACCTGTATAAAAGGGTCCGAACTCCGCAAACGCGGCGCTCGCCTCGTCGAACCGCATCTCGTAAATCAGCCGCTTGAAGACCAATGGGTCGTCGGCGTAAAGGTCCACGCCCCATTCGTAATCGTCGAAACCGATCGAACCGGAAATCACCTGCGTCACGAGGCCGTGAAACGTCCGCCCGATCTTGCCGTGATCGAGCATCAGGCGCGCACGCTCGGCATAGGGCAGGCGGTACCAATTGACGCTTTCGCCGCGCCTCTTGTTCATCGGATAAAAACACACGTAGCGGCGCGACGGAATTTTCGCGAACAGGCGCTCCGCGCTGCGCGGATCGCGCGCCGCTTTCTCCAGCAAGGCATCGAACTCGGCATTCCATTCGGCCGAATGCGGCTTGAGGCTGCGGTCGCGCAACTCCGCGTGAAAGCGCGCCGTATCACCGTAGAGCCCGAGTTCGAGGATGGACACGTACGACGTCGTGGGCTCCAGAAATTCGGCCAAGCTGAGCCGATCGAAGCCGATTTGGGCGGCGCCCAGCGCCTCGAACGAGCGCGCGTAATGCGTCACCATCAGATCGCTCTTGTGCCCGAGCATCTGCGCGAGGCCGGCATCGGCCTCCGGCGATGCGCTCAGCGACACGAACAATGCGACCGCTTCGGCGGCCAACTCTTCGCGCCGCGCGGACGGCAACGCGGCGAATGCGCGCCGCTCGAATCGGAACATCCGGTGCAGGATGTGCCAGCCGTCAAGCGACTCGGGGACCTCGGGATGGCGCATGCGTGGGTGCTTCGACTAGCGCGCGCGCGCACCGCTCGCGTGCGACCGTTTGTTCTCCGCCAACACCTCGGCATAGAGCGCTTGCGGGCGTTCGCGATACTTCGCCCACAATTGGGGCATGTGCGAAATGTCGTCGAGCACGCGCGCGAAGACCGCATTAATGGGCGTCGGAACGCCGAGCCGGCGGCCGGCATCGACGACCGCCCCGTTCAGGACGTCCACTTCGGTCTGTCCCTTGGCAGCGCGCAGATCGAGCAACAGCGAGGGCGGCTTGCGCCCGCGAGCGCCGGCGATGCGGCGACCGATCACGAGTTTCGCCATCGGTGAGGGCAGCGCAATCACGCTTTGGAGCGCGCGCACCGGGTAGCGCGGCAGGTCCACGGGTCCGAGCTTCATTGCGCGCATGACGGCAGCCGTCTCGCGCATCGCCCGAACCTCGAGAGAGAACATGTGCTCCATGTCGAGGAGTCGTTCGGGCAGAACATTGAGGATGGCGCACGACGCATTCGCGACGATGTTGAGCGCCAACTTGGACCACTTCATCGCCCGGTAATCTTCGACGGTCTTAACCGGAACGTGCCCGCGTTCGAACGCGGCGACGAGCCAGTTGTGCGACGTTTTTCCGACGGGCGCGAGCGCCACGCCGCCATCGTTCTTCACTTCGTAGCTGCCGTTGCGCAAGCGGTCGACGGGAACGGTCAGCGCGCACGATACGATTGCGTCCGCACCGAACGCCGCCGCCAGTTTCTCTTCATTTCCCACACCGTTTTGGGGCGTCATGATCGTCGCGCCCGAAGAGGGGCCGAGCGCGCGCTGCAAGGTCGCGATCGCTTTGTCCGTATCGTAGGCCTTGACTGCGACGATCGCGAGGTCGGCGTGAACGGGAACGACGTCCTGGAGTTTGCGCGGTGCAAACTCGATCGTCGTATTGTCATCGCGCAGACGTTCGGCCAAGAACGTGCCGACGGCGCCCGCGCCGACGACGTACACCTTCATGCGCTCGGCTTCTCCGTTGCCGCCGCGTGCCCCGTACTTCCGAACCCCCCGTCCGCCCGTTCGCTGGGCGCCAGCGCTTCCGCGGTCTCGAAGCGAGCGCGGTGGACGCGAGCGAGCACCAGTTGAGCGATGCGATCGCCGCGCGCGATCACGAACGGTTCGGTGCCGAAGTTCGCAAGCAAGATTCCGACCGGTCCGCGATAGTCCGCATCGATGGTTCCGGGAGCGTTGAGGACCGTGACGCCGTGCCGCAGGGCGAGACCGCTGCGCGGACGTACCTGAACTTCGTACCCGCTTGGAATTTCGAGCGAAAAGCCGGCCGGAACGAGCGCGCGCTCACCGGGCAGCAGCGTGAGGCCTTCGTGCACCGCGGCGAACACGTCGGCGCCGGCGGCGTCGGCGCTCATGTAGGCAGGCAGCGGCAAGCCCTCACCTTCAGGGAGGCGCTTTAGTGCGACCCCGACGTCGTCACTTGGCAAGTTCCGCCAATTCGGCTTGGAATTTGCCGATGTCGTCAAACGAGCGATAGACGCTCGCAAAGCGGATGTACGCGATCTTGTCCATGCTCTTGAGCGCTTCCATCAACTTCTCGCCGACCATCGCCGTCGGCACCTCGTTCTCGCCGCGCGAAAATAATTGCCGCTCGAGGCTGCTGACGACTTCGTCCAGCTGCGACTCGGAGACCGGCCGCTTCTCGCACGCGCGGCGCAAGCCCGCGACGATCTTATCGCGGTTGTACTGTTCGCGCCGGCCGTCTTTTTTGACGACGAAGAGGCGCGGGGCTTCCATCCGTTCGTAGGTGGTGAAGCGATACTTGCACCCCAAACACTCGCGGCGGCGCCGCACGACATTCTCGTCGTCGCGGGAGTCCACGACCCGGGTCTCGGTCTTCCGGCAGGTAGGGCAGATCAGGCTAGGAAGGCCTCCACGAAAGGGCCCCACTAGATATGGGGCCTTTTCGAGTATAAGCCACAAGCGGCGCCCCGGCAAATCGGGCCGCCGCCGATCGGACCCGAGCCGCTGCTAGGCGGCGCCGATCTTGAACATCTTCGTCCCACATTCGGGGCACTTGCCCTCGGTCGCGGGGCGCCCGTTTTTCATCGTAATTTGGACCGCGTCTTTCATTTCACGCTTGGACTTGCACTTGACGCAATAGGCCTGCGGGGCTGCCATTGTATTGAATCCTCCGGTAGCCGGCCGCGGAAAGCCCCCACGAAGAAGTCCGTAGGGGTGCGGTCGCTGTTCGGCCACCCCCATTCTGAGGGGAGGGTCCGTTTCCTCGCGTTCGCGGGACTATCGCCCCCTGAGGCCTCCCCAGGAACCCTCAGGAGGCGCTTGGCCGGACCAGGCTAGCCGCTCGCCCGGCGCGACGTGATAGGAAGGCGTGAGCCTCGACAATCCGCGCCCCGTGGAGCGCTCGGAACTGTTTGCCACGCGCCCGCGTACGAGCAAGAAGCTGCGTCTGGAGCTCTTATGGGTTGCAGGCTCGCTCGAAGGGCTCGCGGGGCGAACGATTGCCGTCGTCGGCTCACGCGCACCGTCGGAGGGCGGCCGTTCGCGCGCTCGCGAGATCGGGCGACGCTTCGCGCAAGCCGGCGTTTGCGTCATCTCGGGACTCGCACTCGGTGTCGACGGCGCCGCGCATGTGGGCGCGCTCGACGGCGGCGGGCTCACGATCGGCGTACTCGGAGGCGGCCATCGGCACTTCTTTCCGCGGCGCAATCGTCACCTTGCCGAAGCGATCGTTGAGAGCGGCGGCGCGGTCATCTCACCGTATCCTCCCGACGAGCCGGTACGCCGGTGGCACTTTCTCCAGCGCAACGGCGTCGTCGCCGCGCTCGCCGACGCGGTCGTGATCGTCGAAGCCGCAGCTCGCAGCGGGGCTCTCAACACCGCCGGCTGGGCTGGCGATCTGAGCCTACCGGTATTCGCGTTTCCCGGCGACGTGGACCGTCCCAAAGCCGCGGGCTGCAACGCGCTCATTCGCGACGGCACCGTGCTCGTGCGCGACGCCGCGGACGTGCTCGACGATCTCGGTTGGGTCAAGAAGCCCGAAACGGCCCCCGAACCGGCGCTTCCACAGCCGGAAGGTTCGCTCGCAGCCGCAGTCTTCGCCGAACTCGTGGGGGAATCGGTCGAACTCGAACGTTTGATCGAACTGACCGGCGCGCCCACCGGCGACGTGCTTGCGGTGCTCTTCGAACTGGAGATGGCAGGCTACGTCGAGCGCCGCGATGACTCGACGTACGCGCGCGCGAAACGCGCGGCGTGAAATATCGGCTGATCGCGGTCGGCAAAGTGCGCGAGCCGTACGTGGCCGCGGCGGTCGAAGATTTTCGCGGACGCTTTGCGCGGTACGAAGCCTTCGACGAAATCGAAGTTGCGGCATCGCACGGCGGCGACGAGGCGCGCGCGGTGCGCGAAGAGAGCGAGCGCATTCTCAAGGCGCTCGCACCTGGTGACATCTTATGGCTGTTGGAGCGCACCGGAACCCAGTTTTCAAGCGTCGCGCTGTCGCAGCGCTTGCGCGCGCTCGGGGACGCCGGAACGGCTCGCATCGTCTTCGCGATCGCCGGCCCCTACGGCGCAAGCGATGCGCTCTTGGCTCGCGCGAACGTTCGCTGGTCGCTCTCGGAGCTGACCCTCTTGCACGAGTGGTCTCGAGCGCTCGTGCTGGAACAACTCTACCGCGCGGCGAAAATCGCCCGGAATGAACCCTACCACCACTGATTCGGGCGCGCAATCGCAGACGCTCGCGCGGATCGCCGCCGCGCTGGAACGTGCTGCGGCAAACCTCGTGGCGGATGCTGAAGCCTCGCCTCGCGTCGTCTTCGAGGCGCCGCGCAACTTGGATTTCGGAGATTTTTCTTCGAACGTCGCGCTCCAACTCGCGCGCCGCGCACGTCGCTCGCCGCAAGTGCTTGCGAGCGAACTCGTGGAACGAATCTTCGCCGACGAGCCGGATCTGCGTGAAATTCTTTCAGAAGCGACGGCGGTCGGCGGCTTTATCAACGTGCGGCTTGCGAACGGAGCGTGGCAGAGCGTCGTCGGCTCCGTCCTGCGCGAAGGTCCGGAATACGGTCGCGGACGGCCGACCGGCGAGCGAATCTCGCTCGAATTCGGAAGCGCCAACCCGACCGGACCGCTCGTCGTCGTGCAGGGCCGCACGCTGTCGCTCGGCGATGCGCTGGCGAAAGCATTCCGCTTCGCCGGACACGACGTCACGACCGAATGGATCATCAACGACGCCGGCTCGCAAATCGAAACCCTCGGGCGTTCGCTCTACGCGCGCTATCGCCAACTCACGGATCCCGCGTTTCCGTTTCCCGAAGACGGCTATCCCGGCGAATATCTGATTCCCCTCGCGCAGAACATCCGCGAACGCGACGGTGCGCGCTGGGAAAGCGCGCCCGAGATCGAGTGGCTTCCGTCCTTCGGGACGTTCGGGCTCGACGCGATCGTGGCCGAGCAGCAGGCGACCTGCGCGCGTTTCGGCATCTCGCTCGATCGCTGGCAGAGCGAAAGAGCGCTCCATCAAAGTGGCGCGATCGAAAAGGGGATCGAGTTTCTTCGCGGCCATGGCCACATTTTCGAAGGCGAAGGCGCCGTCTGGGTGCGCGCCACGCATTTCGGCGACGACAAGGATCGGGTCATCGTTCGAAACGACGGGCGCCCGACCTACTTCGGCGCCGACGTAGCGTACCATTACGACAAGCTCTCGCGCGCCGCCCGCGCGATTTTGATCCTCGGCCCGGACCATCACGGCTACATCGCTCGGCTCGAACTGATTGCGGCGGCGCTCGACCGGCCGGGCGCGATTCGCGTTCTCATCGCGCAGCAGATGACGCTCGTGCGCGAGGGCGAGATCGTGCCCATGAGCAAGCGCGCCGGCAACGTCCTAACGCTCGACGAGATCCTCGACGAGGTCGGCCCCGATGCGGCGCGGTTCTTCTTCGTCATCCCCAATCCGGACTCGCCGATGACCTTCGATCTGACGCTTGCCAAAGAACAGTCTACCGAGAACCCGGTGTTCTACGTTCAATACGGTCACGCGCGCATCGCCTCGATCGAGCGGCGCGCTTCCCCGAGCTTACTCGAACGCGCCTGCGCCGGCGAACGGTTGGAGCTCCTCAGCGAGCCGTCGGAGATCGCGCTGGCGCGCCGGCTCTCCGAATTTCCGGCGACGGTTCTTTCGGTCGTGGATGCGCTTGCGCCGAGCCGCCTTGCGCGATACGCGCAAAATGTAGCAGCCGATTTTCATCAGTTCTACATGAATTGCAAGGTGCTCGGCGAGGATGACGAGCTGACGGTGGCTCGCCTCGGACTCGCGCACGCGACCAAGATCGTGCTCGCGAGCTCCCTTAGGCTTCTCGGCGTTTCGGCACCCGAGGAGATGGCGCGGGAGGCATAACGGCGGCCTCGTCGTCAGGCTCGGCGACGTGCGTGCCGCCGGACCGGTAAAAGCGCCACGCGACCTTCGCGAGCGCGGCGGCCGGAATGCCGAGCAGCAAACCCGGAATGCCGAACAGTTCGCCGCCCGCGAAGACTGCGAACATCACGGCGATGGGGGAGACGCCGACGCTGCGAGACATGATGCGCGGCACGAGCAAGTTGTCGGAGACGCGCGCGACCGAGAACACGATGACGCTGACCCAGAGCATCATCGCTCCGCCCTGAGGCGCCGCCAACGCGATGGCGAGCAAGTGAACGAAGACTTGGCCCACGTATGGGACGGCGTAGGCGAGCCCGGCGACGATGCCGAGCAGCAGAGAAAACTTGAAACCCAAAAACAATTGGCAGAGCGCGAAAATCAGTGCACCCGTGATAGCGCAGAGCGCCGCTTGGCCCGAAACGAAGGCGCCGAAGACGTGCGCGAGTTCGCCGGCCAGATGGCGCGCGGACGGGCGGCGCCGCGCGGGCAGTATTTCGTAAAACCCATCGACGACGTGCTCTCCCCGCAACAGGAAGAACGCCGAAAGCACGAGCGCCGAAATCCCGATGAATGCGGCCGTAACGAATTCGGTTAAGATCTGCGTCGCGGACGCAAGCGAAGAATTGAACAAGCTGCCCAACTTGGTCGCGAGCAGCGTTCGCATGTCGTATCCGGGCTGAACCGAGTTGCGGCCGAATCGCTCGCGCAGCATCGCTTCGAGGGAATCGAGCCAGCTCTGAATCGCCAAGACGTACGACGGCGCGTTGATCACGAGAATCTGAACTTGAGCCGCCAAGGCCGGAACGACGAGCAGCAAGATGACGGCGATCGTTAAAAGAAGGCCGAGAAAAACGAGCGCGATCGCGGCCCCGCGCGGCATGCGCCGCGACAGCCATTCGACGATCGGGTTCACGCCGAACGCGACGAAGGCGGCAATGACGAAGACCGTGATCGTCTTCGGAATGAGCGACGCAAACCACAGCGCAACCGCGACCGCCGCGATCGTCAGAACCACCGCGACGGCGCTCCGGCGAAAGGCAGCCGACCCTAGAGACGCTTGCACAATTGCCGCCGTTCCGTCACGTAACCGAGTTGCGCGTACAGCTCCCGAGCCGCCACATTTTGTTCGGTCACCATCAGCGACACGTAGGGCAAGCCGCGGCCGCGCGCGGATTCTTCAAATGCGGTAAACAGCGCTCGTCCGACCCCCTTGCGCCGTGCATGGGGTTCGACGGCGGCGTACACGACGAAGGCTTGCGGCGAGCCCGTGACCTCGTCGGGCAATTCATCGAGATACAGCACGAAGCCGAGCCGGTCGGCACCCTCTTGGGCGACGAGCAACTCGTGGGACTGACCGAGCGCGTACTCGATCAGCCGGTCGTAGTTCTCGCCCGTGCGTTCTCGCGTCCAATCGCGTTCGGCCGAAACGCTCGATTCGATCGTGCGCTTGCCCAAATCAAGCACGAACGGCACATCGGCGCGGCCGCCCTTGCGCACGTTCACGCGCGCCACTTGGCGAGCAGCGCTTCGAAGGCGGCGATAAAGGCGGCATTTTCATCGGGCGTGCCGATCGAAACGCGGAGATACCCCGGCAGGCCGAGGCCGTCGCCCGACCGCACGATGATGCCGCGCTCCAACAGCGCTTCGTAGGCGGCGTCCGCCCCGATCGGAACGGCAAGCGCGACGAAGTTCGCGGCGGTCGGATAGTAGTGGACGCCCAAGCGATCCAACTCGCGCGCAAAATAGGCCTTGCCCGTTTCGTTGTTGGCGATGCTCCGAGCGATAAAATCATCGTCGTCGAACGCCGCCAACACCGCGACCGTCGCCGGACGCGCCACGTTGAACGGCAGCCGAACCGAATCCATCCACGCGACGACTTGCGGCGAGGAGTAGCCGTACCCGAAGCGCGCCGCCGCCAACCCGTAGATTTTCGACGACGTTCGTAAGACGAGCGTCTCGGGGCGCGTTTTTAGAATATCCACGCCCTCGGAACCGCCCGCGTCCATGAATTCGCGATATGCTTGGTCGATTACGAGCAGAACGCCCGGCGGCAGGGCGCCGGCGAAAGCCGCAAGGGCCGCGGGCTCGACGCGCGTTCCGGTCGGGTTGTTCGGATCGCACACGAAGACGAGTTTCGTCCGCTCGCCGGCTGCGCGGCCCATCGCTTCGAGGTCGTGAACGCCGTCGCGTAGCGGAACTTCGATCGCGCGCGCCCCAAAAATCGTCGCGTCTTTCTTGAAGAGCGAAAACGTCGGAAGCGCCATTACGATCTCGTCGCCCGGATCCACGAACGCCGTGAACGCCAGCTGCACCAGCTCGTTGCTGCCGTGACCCAGGACGACGTGCTCGTTCGTCAAGCCGTAGCGCTCTGCAAGCCGTGACTTGAGCGTCAGATGATCGTCTTCGAAATAATCGGACAGCGCCGAGATGCCGTGCAGCGCGGCGAGCGCGCGCGGCGAGCTCCCGAGCGGGTTTTCGTTCTGCGACAGCTTTACCGGATGCTCGATGCCGTAGCGGCGCCGCACTTCGTCCACCGTGGTACCGCGGCGGTAAGGCGCAAACGAGCGCAACGTCCGTCGAAGGAGCCGCTCGGGCGATTGCATGTCGTCGCCTTCGGGTAATCGCCCTCCATGAGCCTGCTCACCGTCACCTCGCTCATCGCTGCCGGTGTTTGGCCGCGAACGCGTTACGCCCGGCGGCGGGACCCCGGATCGTCGATCGGAACGCCTTGCGCGCACGCGGGACAATCCGCCGGATCCCACGACTGCACCGGCAACTCGAGCAGAATCGTCGTCGGCACGCCGAACTCCACCGGCTCGCGTCGAACGATAACCGCCACCGCGACGACCTCGGCGCCCTTCGAGCGCACGACCTCCATGACTTCGCGAAGCGATAGGCCCGTCGTCACGACGTCCTCCACGACCAGCGCGCGATCGCTCGGCCCGAGCGCGAAACTGCGCCGCAAGGCGGGCGCGCCGCTTTCTTTTTCCACGAAGATCGCGAGCGTGCCTAATTGCCGCGCGACCTCGTAGCCGAGCACGATGCCGCCGACGGCGGCGCTGACGACGACGGTCGGCGCATATTCGCGCACCGCCGCCGCGATGTCCGCGGCGAGCGGCTCGACGATCGAGGGATCCTCGAGAATCCTGAACTTTTGAATGAACCGGTCGCTATGCCGTCCCGACGACAGCCGGAAATGACCGTCGAGAAGCGCGCCGCGCGCCCGTAAGCGATCCGCGAGCGCTTCAGCGCGCACGCGCGGCGGCCGCCATCTCTTCGAGGATCATACGCGTCGTCGCCGCGGGATCGCCGGCTTCGGTGATGGGCCGTCCGACGACGAGGTAGTCCGCGCCCGCAGCAACCGCGTCGGCCGGCGTCGCGACCCGCTTTTGATCGCCGTGCGGCGTGCCTGCCGGGCGAATGCCGGGACAGAGCGTCTGGAAGTCTGCACCGAAATATCGCTTAAGGTCGTGCGATTCGTGCGGGCTGCAGACGACGCCGGCGCAGTGCGCGTCGCGGGCCAGCGCCGCGAGCCGCATGACGTTTTCGCCCGGACCGCCGCGCAGTCCGAGTTCGTTGAGATCTTCGGGTGCGATGCTCGTCAAAATCGTCACGCCGAATACCTTCGGCGTCGCGATGCCGAGATCGCGCGCGCGTTCTTCTGCGGCGTCCACGGCGGCCAGCATCATGTCGTTACCGCCGAGCGCGTGAACCGTCAGGATTTCAACGCCGGGGCGAACCAGCGCCCGAACCGCCGCGCCGACCGTGCGAGGGATATCGTGCAACTTCGCGTCTACGAACGTAGGCCGGCCGTCGCGCTCGAGCCGCGCGCGCAGCGCGTCACCGAAACCGAATAGGCCCTCGTAGCCCACCTTGAAGATAATGTCTTCGTCGCGCAGCAAATCGACCAAACCGGTCGCGGCTTCGAGCGTATCGACGTCGAGTGCGACGACAAGCCGCGGAGCGTTCACGCTGCCCCCAAGAAGCCGGGATTCGCCAAACCGGCGATTTCGCGGAGCGATGCATGACCGCCGCGCGCCAGATACTCGCGCAAACCGTCGGCGACGTTAATGGGCGCGCGAGCGTCGGTGAAGTTCCCCGTCCCGATGGACACGGCGGAAGCGCCTGCCAAGATGAACTCGAGCGCATCGCGCGACGTTTCGATGCCGCCCTGGCCGACGATCGGGATCCGCACGGCACGCGCTACCTCCCAGACCGCAAGTACCGCAATCGGGCGAATGGCCGGGCCGGAGAGTCCGCCGGTTGCATTGCCCAAACGCGGTGCCCGGCGCTCGATGTCGATAGACATCCCGCGCACGGTGTTGATGACGGCAAGGGCATCTGCGCCCTCCGCTTCGACGACGCGCGCGATGGCGGCGATGTCCGTAACGTTAGGCGACAGTTTGACGATCAGCGGCTTGCGGGTCGCGGCGCGGGCGGCGCGAGTGGCGCGGGCCGCAAGATTCGGATCGCAGGCAAACGTCTCGCCTTCGCTGCCGACGTTCGGGCACGAGATATTCAGTTCGATTGCATCGATCTCGTCGCGCGCGGCCAGCCGTTCGGTGACCTCGGCGTAATCGCCGACCGAAAACCCCGCCACGCTGCCGATGACGGCGCAGGGACGCGCCGCAAACTTCGCCACGTCACGTTCGAGATACGCGTCTATGCCCGGGTTCTGCAACCCAATCGCGTTGAGCAGCCCGCTCGGCGTCGGCACGAGCCGCGGCGTCGAGTTCCCCAGGCGCGGCCGGCGCGTCACGCTCTTGAGCACCACCGCGCCCAGCTGCGCGAGAGCTACGAACGGCTCGTACTCTTCACC
>JACRTZ010000054.1 GCA_014304965.1 Vulcanimicrobiota bacterium
TTGCGGGCTTACGTGCCGACATGGATGCACTGCCTCTCACCGAGCGCAGCGGCGAACCGTTCTCGTCGGAAGTCCCAGGCAAGATGCACGCCTGCGGCCACGATTCCCACACGGCGATGCTCCTCGGTGCGGCGCGGGTGTTGCACGAAACGCGCGCAAGCTTGGCGGGCAGCGTCGTCTTGCTCTTTCAGCCGGCCGAAGAAGGCCCGGGAGGCGCGCTTCCGATGATCGAGGCCGGGGTTATGGACGATCCCAAGATCGACGCCGTCGCGATGTTGCACGTGGATTCGCGGCAGCCGACCGGTACGATCGGTTTCACGCCCGGCGTGTGCAATGCGGCCGCCGAAGAGTTCTACATCACGGTTGAGGGCAAAGGCGGTCACGGCTCGTCGCCGCACACGGCATGGGATGCGATTCCCGGTGCGGCGGCAACCGTGCTCGCGCTGCAGAATATTGCGGCGCGCGAAACGGATCCGCTGAAAACCGTTGTCGTGACGGTCGGCACGATCGAAGGCGGCTACCGCAACAACATCATCGCCGACAAGGTGGAGATGTCGGGAACGTTCCGGTCGCAAGATCCCGCCGTGCGCGAAGTGCTGGAAGGCAAGGCGCGCCGCATCATCGAGGGCGTCGCGGCGGCGTACGGCGTGAAGTCCACGCTGCGCGTGATTTATGGTTATCCGCCCGTGGTCAACGACGCCGGGATCACCGAGTCGTTTCGCGCCTACCTTGCCGCGCAGCATCCGGGCCTCACGGTGGAGTCGCCCGCGCCCACCATGGGCGGTGAGGACTTCGCGTATTTCGCGCAACGCGCACCCGGCGTGATGGTCCGTCTCGGTATCCGCAACGAAGCGATCGGCGCGATTCACAGCGCACACAGTCCGCAATTCAAGCTCGACGAAGCCGCACTGCAATACGGCATCGAAACGCTCGTCGCGTTCGCGCGCGGCGTCGGGACCGGCTTGGTTTCAGGTTAGGCAAAAAGTCCCGCGAACTGGCCCTGTCGCCTCGTGATCGGCGCGAGGCACTATATCTTGTAGGTTCATTGGCGGCGGCCGCTATTAGTAGTGGTCGGCCGCCAGGGAGCCTAGGCCGAATGGCGAACGAGCCACGATGGTCGCAACCCAGGGAACCGCGGATCGTCCGCTTACGACGCTCGCGCTCCATCGCAGTCAAGATGTGGCGGCCGTTCCCGAACTCGCCTTCGCCGCAATCTGCGAAGTCGAAAAATGGCCGAATTGGCTGTCGTTTCTGAAAACGGCGCGGCGACTCGATGCCGGTCCGCTCCGGCTTGGAAGCGAGGTCGCCATTCGCAGCGCAATTCCGGGCGCCGAAGAAGAGCTATATGAGGTAGACACGTTTCTCGACGGTTACATCTTATCGCTCGTCGGCGCGTATTCGGTGCGGCGCCGTTTCGATTTTCGCATCGAGCGCAAGAGCGATCGCTCCAAGCTGGTCGTCAAGCTCGACTACCCGTCGTACGGCGGCGTCATCGGCGCCTTGGTCGACCGCATGACCGCCCGCCGCAAGCTCGACGCGGCGCTTGCCGACTCGCTCATTCACTTCAAGGGCCTCGTCGAGTACAGCGTGGAGCGCGACGAAATCCTCGCCGACTTCTAACTCCAAGGGATCGGGTTGCGATCACTCTCACGATAATTAGGTTCACGTTGCACGAGTGAGAAATTGGAAATTCGCGTTACGCCTGACTCTATTGCCGTTCGCTTTGCTCTTGCCGAGCGTACTGTATGCATCGCCGGCACGGATGGCCATTCTGCCTCTTCGGCCCACTTCCAGCAGCGAATTAGCGGTTGCTGCCGGAAAGGTTGTTAGTGTCAAAGTTTCGAGAGGAAGCGTGCGTTTTGTGGCCGTCGTGGTTGAAGGGTCAAATCACGAAACGAATACGTACGCGCTTTCAAACACAGTTTTTATAAATGGTCGGAAAGTGACATGTTTCGATTTGGAATCGCAACCCGATGCATCTTCAGCGAACGGCGAAGGAGCCGAATGTTCTGCGGATGGTCTCGGTATCGAACTCGGACGTAGTCGGATAGCGGCCCTCTATTGGCCGCTTTCGTACATGCCGTTTTTTCCAAGTGGTTCACGCGCCACGGATGAGATTATCATCGTATCCAGGTGAGGACCAACCTGCTCGGACGGCGCAGTTACCGGCGCCCGAGAAAATGGGCCTCAGGCGCTGCGACCCAATGGAAACACAGCTTCACTTGCTGTATCAGATCCGGGCGGCATCACTCGCCTCCACCGGCGGGGATCCCACCGGCCGCGGGGCCATTATGCGCGAGCGCGCTAGCAGTCATTGACCAAGACTGCTAAGAACCGTATACTGTAGGCTGCATGCCCCTATACGAATATCGCTGCCGCGCCTGCGGGAAGCTCACCGAAATCCGCCACGGTTTCAAAGAGGCCATTTCGCAATCGTGCGACTGCGGCGGCGAACTGACGCGGGTCTTCAACCCGGCCGGCATCGTTTTCAAAGGCTCGGGATTTTACGTGAACGACTCGCGCAAAGGCGGCGGCGAAAAAAGCGCGCCGGACGGCGGTCCGAGTACGCCCGCCGCCTCCAAACCTGCCGAGCCGGCGGCAAGCAGCAGTTCGGATACCGGTTCGGGCGCGGCAAGCGCACCGGCTGCGCCGGCCGTGACATCGAAGCCCGGAGACGCGGCCGCCTGATCGACCTGTGGTGGCTCGGTCCACTCGTCCTGTTCGCGGGGCTCGCGGCCGGCGTCACCTATGCTTTCATCGGCATCGGCGGAATGCGCCACGCGATGGAGCAGCTGTTTCGCCGGATTGAGACGTACAGCACCTCGCCCATCGAGCGCGAATTGGCCCAGTGTGAAGTGCAGCTCGCGCGTTTGGACGCGCGCTTGCAAGAACTGCCCGACCTGATCGCGCGCGGTAAGCGCGTCATGTTCCAAATGCAGCGTTCGCGTCTACAAGTGCAAACGGCCGTGAAGTCGGCTTCCGTCGTATTCAACGTCGCGAAGGCGATCTTCAGCCCGCAGCCTCGCCGGAAACCTTCGTAGTTCCCGCGTCGCGCGCTTGCGCGGCTGCCCACAGTTCGGCGAATCCCGGGAACGAAATAGCGATGCAGGCAGCGTCGTCGACGGTATGACCGCCGGTTGGCGCGGCCAACGCGGCGATCGCCATCGCGATCCGATGATCGCCCCGCGATGTGAGCGTCTTGTCCGGGATGCGAGCGGCGCCGCCGACGATCGTCAAACCATCCGAGGTTTCCTGAGCCCCAATGCAACAGCCGCGAAGCACCGCAGCCATGGTCGCGATCCGGTCGGACTCTTTGACGCGCAATTCAGCAGCGTCGCGAATCGTCGTCGTGCCTTGCGCGTGCGCCGCAGCGACGCATAGGACCGGAATTTCATCGATGGCGCGCACAACCAGGTCACCGCCGATTTCGATTGCCTTGAGCGGCCGGTAACGCACGCGCACGTCGGCGACGGGCTCGCCGTCGACCTCGCGCCGGCGCGCGATGCTGAGATCGGCGCCCATCAACTCGAGCGCGTCGAGGATGCCGCTGCGCGTCGGATTGACGCCGACATCGCGCACGAGAAGGTCGCTGCCCGGCGTGATCGCCGCGGCGACGAAGAAGAAGGCCGCCGCCGACAGATCGCCGGGAACCCGCAGGTCCCGCGCTTGCATCGTCCCGGGCCGCAACACGACCGTGCGTCCGTCGAACGAAACGTCGCGTCCGAAATGGCGCAGCATGCGTTCCGTGTGATCGCGCGAGCGTTGGTCTCCGCCGACGACGGCGACTCCGCGCGCGGCGAGCATGGCGAGCAAGATCGCGGACTTGATCTGCGCCGACGGAACTTCGAGCTCGAACTCGCGTCCGTCGGGCGATCGAACGCCGCGAACGCTTACGGGCAACCTGCCCGACGTGGTGACGATCTCGGCCCCGAGCGTTCGCAGCGGTCGAGCGATGCGTTCCATCGGCCGGCGCCGTAAGGATTCGTCGCCGTCGAAACGAGCGTGAACGCCGTGTCCGGCGCAAGCTCCCATCAGCAGGCGCGCCGTGGTTCCCGAGTTTCGTGCGTCGAGCGGCCCGTGCGGATCGTGCCACGCGGAACCGGTCACCGAAAAGCCGACCGCGATTGGCTCGACGCGGGCACCGAGCGCTGCAACGGCATCGCGCGTTGCACGCACGTCGGCACCTTCGTTTGCGCCGGAGATGACGGACGTGCCCTCCGCGAGCGCGGCCAGCATGAACGCGCGATGCGAAATGGACTTGTCGCCGGGCACGCGCATCGTGCCGCGCAGACGGCCGGCGCCGAAGCTTACGGACAAACGTTCACCTAGGGCGAGACGCGATAGCGAGCGACCATGCCGCCTTCCATGTGATCGCTCACGTGACAATGGAACAACCACGTTCCGGGGTCGTCTGCGAGCATGTCCGCCGTGACCATCTGGGCCGGCGCGATCGAAACGACGTCCGTTCGCTGTCCGTTCACGAGCACGGTGTTGCCATGCCAGTGCGGCGTATGGAAGTTGAACCCTTCGCCCAGCGTAACGACGTACCACCGCACGCGGTCGCCTTTCTTCATCGTGGGCACGGGCATGTTTGCATACTGATAACCGTTCACGGTCCAGCGCAGGTTCGACGGCCCGATCCCGGTCCCGAGCAAGATGTCCAAATTTCCGTGCTCGTCAACAGGCGCCGCGTCGAGTTTGTTGCGCTTTTTGGGATTTGGGATCGCTTGCTTGAGATTGCGGTCGAGGAACCAACTCTGATTCTCGTCGTACATCATGAAGAGCGCCGAAATTTCGCGGTCAACGTCGCTCGGCGTTCCGTCGGCGCGAGCCATACCTTGACGCGTCACGACGATGGTGCCGATCAGCCCGGAGTTCACGTCGCGCCGTTCGTCTGCGTGGGAATGGTATAACCAGACAATCGAACTGGGATCGTTCGGGCCGGGGCCCGAGCGCTCGAGCACTTCCCAGGTGTAGTTATGCGTCTTCCCGGGCGGCACGGCCCCGCCACGCTTCGCGCTCGCGTCGCTGCCGTCGTCGTACGCCGAGCCTTCCGACGCCTTTTCGTACCAGACGCCGTGCGGGTGCATGCTGTACGGATGCGATCCGTTGTTGCGGAAGACGATCTTTATGGTATCGCCGACTTCCGCGCGGATGGTGGGCCCGAGCAATCCTTGGTAACGCGCGGAAGCCGCCCGGGGCTTGAGATGCGCGAACGTGGCATCGGTGTATTCTCGATACGCGGCCTTGCGGAAGACGTGCCCAAGCGCATGGGGGCCGGTTTGCGTATACGACTTCGCGTAGCCGGAGGGTTTCATGCCCATCATTTGATCGAGACCACTCGGCAAGTAGTCCCAGTCGAACTCGTCGGCGGCGATGTAATAGGTTCGGACGACGCCATGGCGCTCGGGCGCGGCACCCAGCGCGAGCGTCGCGATCGTGGCGAGCGCTACGGACGCCAAAAATCGAGTCAGATGCATGCGTTCGCGGTTCCGTATCGAGCGCTTGCTCGCCTGTGTCCCTTGAGCGGCATGACCGGTTACGTCGCGATGGTGCCCGTACTGCTTGCGCCGGTGCCCGTACTGACTTGCGCCGGTGCCTTCGATGATCGAGATGTTCGCATAGCGGACGGCCTGTTCGATGCTCGCGCGAAGCGCAGCGGGATCGCTTCCGGGCAGCGCGCAAACACCGGCACGCCTTCCACGCGAGCCGAGGACCAGACGTACACTTGCGACGTGTCGTGTTCGCGATCATCACCGCTTCGACGTCGGCCGGATCGACGTTTAAGTGGCGAGCGAGTTCGACGCGAAAGCGTAAGCTGTCGAGGTAGGTGCCGCTGCTGAGCACGCGCGTGAACCCCTGCATGCGCACGAAGTCGGCGAGTGGATCCGGCAGGTCCGTCAGGACCAGCACGAGCGCGCGGGGATTCACGGCCGCGAGCTGCTCGAGGATTGTTCGATAGATAGCGACGCTCGCCCTCAGCAGGCGTAAGCGCCCGGAGGGATCGGTAGCGCCGCCGGTCTTCTCGTTGACGCCGGCTGGACCCATAACGCATGTCGGTCACGACGCCGCGCATGATGAGCGCGAGGAGCGTTGCCGCGCCCACGGCGCCGGCTCCGATCAATCCAATCTTCACGGGCGGCTGTGCCTGCGGCGTAGCGGCGCGTACACGGAAACCTCCCTCGAGCGGGAAGCTTTGCGGCGCGCTTCTGTGTTTGCCGCTGCCGTCGCTGCCCGAGGGGCGGAGCGAAATGGACCCGCGTAGCGAAGGCACCTGCCGACATGAACATCGCCATCCTCGACGCTATTTTGATACCGTGCGAACGCTCCGATGTTTTCGAAAGCTTGACGGGCATAACGTTACCGTCTGGAACGACCACACGCAGGACGTGGAGGAGTTGGCGGAGCGCCTTAAAGATGCCGACGTCGTCGTCTTGATTCGCGAGCGCACCAAGATCCAGGCCCCACTGCTCGAGCGTCTGCCGCGCCTGAAGTTGATCGGCCAGCGCAGCGTCTACCCGCACATCGATATCGAGGCGTGCACCCGGCGCGGAGTGATTGTTTCGTCGAGCGCACATGCCGATACGCCGTCATACGCGGCCGCCGAACTGACCTGGGGCCTGACGATCGCAACGATGCGCCAGATTCCGCAGCAAATGGCGTCGCTCAAAACGGGAACGTGGCAAAACGGTGTCGGTTGGAGCCTGCGGGGAAAGACGCTTGGCATCTTCGGCTATGGCCGCATTGGTGCGACCGTGGCGGGTTACGGCAAAGCCTTCGGCATGAACGTCCTGGTCTGGCCGAGCGAAGGGTCGCTCGAACGCGCTCGCAACGATGGTCACGCCACCGCTGCGGACAAAGCGACGTTCTTCGCCGAGAGCGACGTACTGTCGTTGCATCTGCGCCTGGTGGACGAGACGCGCGGCATCGTGACCGCGTCCGATCTCGCGCGCATGAAGCCGAGCGCGCTAATCGTCAACACGAGCCGCGCAGGTTGGATCGAGCCGGGCGCGCTCGTCGCCGCGCTGCGCGCCGGGCGGCCCGGCATGGCGGCGGTTGACGTCTTCGAACACGAGCCGCTGCGCGATCCGAGCGATCCGCTCCTCGCGATGCCGCACGTCGTCGCGACGCCCCACATCGGCTACGTCACGCGCGACGAGTACGAAATCCAGTTCACCGATATCTTCGACCAGATTCTCGCGTACGAAGCTGGCGGACCGATCAACGTCGTCAACCCCGCCGTAGCCAACGGCGACGCGTAACGAAGTGGTGGGGAAGGTGGGATTCGAACCCACAAGAGCGCAGAGGCTCAATCGCTTTTGAGGCGATCGCGTAGACCGTTCCGCCACTTCCCCGCCAGGCGCGTGACGTTCGGTGCGGCCGGGGGCTGCCCTTGCGCTATCGAAGGCAACCCGGATCTACCACGGCGGCAGCGACGATGAGCGGCGGTAACGCGCGAAGGAGTGGCGGAACGCGCACGTGCTACAACAAGAACGGGTCGCCGAAGTCCGCGTATGCGACCAAGAAGCAAGCCGAACGCGCGATCCCCGCGACCAGCGTCCGGCTCGCGCCGTACGAATGTCCGAAGCACGGCTGGCACCTCGGCCACCGCCGCCGCTAGCGCGCAGCGGCGTTAGCGGCTTGCGCTCGCGAGCGCGTCCGCGGCGGACTGGACGAGTTGCCGCTTCGCCGCGTCCACGGAATCCGCAAAGAAGTATCCGTACGTCGTGTGCGACACGCGGCCGGGCGCAAGCGTCAGGCGGCCGAGCACCGAGTACGGGTGGTTGAAGACGCGCGCTTCCTCGACGTCGTCGGGTCGCCACGCGACGGTCGCCAGCTCGTGCGTCTCGGTGTCGTAATAGCCGAATGTATTGGCCGGAACTCCGGTCCACAGATCTTCCGGCTCCACGCTTCCGCCGGTTTCCGCCAAGCGCGACAGAGAACTCAGCAATCGCTGGGTCTGCACACGGCGTGCGTTCCCGACGGCGAGCGACGTCACCGACACGGCGCGCTGGCCGATTGCCAATGCGTCCCCTGAGAACTGGACGCGTTCGTCCACGGAAAACCATCGCTGATCCGGTTCGAGCGTTAGCGTTCGCTCGAAATGCGCGCCGCCGGGCAACACATCGGGCGCATCGTAGGAGAATCGAACGACGGCCCGCTTGCCGCTCTCGAGAATCTTGACGTCGTACGGCCGGTTGAACATGCCGGCCGGCATCTGGTGCGTGTACTTCGCTATCCGGTCGGTGGTTGAGAGTAGCGGCTCGACCTTGACGTCATCGCGCAAGGCCCCGACGGTTGTGAATACGCTTGTATGGCGGGCTTTGTCGTGAAAGACGAACGCCCGCGCCCCGGCTTCCGGAGCCACGACAATGCGAACCCAAGCGTTCTCAAGGACCGTATCTCGGTAGCCGTCTGAGAAAATATCGCCCACCCAAACGATAGCATTGTTCGCAGGAATGTGCGGCGGACATACGTTCGCCGTGCAGGCCGACGCATCCAACAGGTATGGGACGAAGGTCTCAGCCCGAAGTGGGACCGCGATTCGCTGGTCCACAGAGTAAGATTGTATTTCGAGGTTGTTCCTCGAAACATAAAACATGTTGCTTTCAGGATGCGATACGTCGAGGTCGCTCGCGCGCACGAAACGCTTCGTCTGCATATGCCCACCGACGGAAAACGTGAGCAGACAAGGAGCGTCGGGAGTAGCGATCCGGATATGAGCGGCAGCGAAGGCGGAAACCGTTGGGGGCGTCTGAATGCTGATGGCGCAATCGGTGCTAACCAGGACGCTGTCGGCCTGGAATTGAGCGTCAATATCCTGTAGGTGCACTAATATAGGGGAGATGATGGCGCCGTGCGGCGGCACGACCAATCGCGGTATCGTCATGCGGCGATCACCCACTGCGATGGAGACCGGGCCCCACACCTGTTCTTTCGAGCCATAGTTCGGTACAGTGAGAAAACTGCCGGCTTGCCCCCGCGCAAAGATCGCGTGCGGAATCCTTTCGACGGTGCGACGATGCCGCGCAAGCTTCAACCACCCGTCGAAGTCAATCTGACCATGCGCGGAAAAGACGATAGTGCGATGGAGACGGGAGCGCGCCAGCCGGGCTGCGGCTTCGCCGCCCCAATGGCGCACTTCCGACGGCTCTGCCGGAACGATGAGAAGCGGTAGCGCCTCAATTTGTGCCTGCGGAGTGAACCGCGGGTCGACGAGGCGGCATGCAACGGATGCGGCGCCGCAGGCTTGCTGAAGTTCGATCACGCGTGCGACCGACGCATCCTTTGGATCCACGCTAGTGGGAAGGACGATCCCAGCGTCCCACTGCGGTGCCGACGCGGCGAAAGCGCTCCCGAAAGCTGTCAAAAAATCGCCCACACGCGAGGTGGGGGCGAAGCGCGATGTCTCTGCAAAGGTCGTCGGTTGCGCCCGTTGACCGTCAAGCCCAAGCGCCGCGTCCCAGGCGTAGAACCAGTTGGCGAACGGCGCTTCCCAGCCGGTCGGATAGAGCGTATCTTGAGCCGGAAAGTTCACGATGCCGCGCACGCCCATGCCGAGCGCGGTCGTCATCGCGAGCAAGGTATTCGACGAATCGGCTGGACGCGGGCGAATGTCAGCGGGGCCCAACAGCCAGCCCGCTTGAAATTCGCTCAACATCAGCGGCTGGTGCGGGCGCGTTTGCAGCATGCCGAGCGTCAATTCCAGTTGCGCGCGGTCGTGCTCGCCGATAGAATACGCGTCGCTCTGGTACCAGTTGCCCATCGCCCAGACCGGCGACGACGCCGTGACCTTCATCTGATACGTGTTGATGAAGGCCGGCACCGACGGACCCGTGACGCGGTGAACGACCGACTCCAAGTATTTAAGATAGGCCGTGAGATGGGGTGCCGGCCAGGTTTGATTGTCAAGATAGGCGCCCTGGTCGTCATCTAATTGTACTGCGAGCACCAAGTCCGCGTAGGGGCGAACCTCTTCGAGCGCGCGGGTCAGCCAACGCTCGCTATACTTCAAATGCGTCGCGTTGCGCATCCATTCGGCGGCCGCATCGTCGGAGTGCGCGTTTTGTAAGGTCGCGGTCGGCGGATAGCGGCCTTCGAGCAGATCGTGCTGCGGCATGCCGTACTCCGGCCGCGACAGGAGCCACGCGGGATAGCCGCCATTGCGCCACTCGTTGCGAATCACCGGCCCGGGACGCACGATCAGCTTGAACCCGTTTTCTCGCGCGAGCTTGAGCAGGAAGCGCAGGTCGCGGCGCGGGCTCGTCCGTCCCTCGAAGTCAAAGTCGCCGTCGGACAGTTCGTGCCAGTTCCAAATAACGTAGAGGTCGAGCGTGTTGATGCCAAGTTGCTTGAGGGCCGTCATCGACCGTTGCCAGTCGTCGCGCGGCAGCCGTTCGTAGAAGAAGGCCGCGCCGTAGACGAAGAACGGCTTGCGGTCCACTTCGAAGACCGGGAAGCCGTCGCGCTCGACGATGCGGGAATGGCCGAACGTCGGGAACGGTGGGGCCGTTTCGGCTGCGCTTGCCGGGCGCAGCGGCAATCCGAGCGCGAACGCGACCGCGAGCGCCGTCGCAACGGCAAACGGCCAATGCTTGCGGGCTGCGGCAAGCGCGAGATACACCGCGACCCCGCAGACCAGCGTAACGAGCCCGAATACAATGGCGCCGTTGCCCGCGTTCGAGAAAATGTACGCCCAGGCTAGCGTCGCGGCGAGTGCCGGCAGCGGAAACAGCCACATGCGGTAGGGCGGTACGTCACCGCGGCGCCGCAGCGCGACGATCGCGGCGATCTGTCCGAAGTTCTGGATGATGACCATGCCCGCGGTCAAGGCGTTGATCGCGTCGCCGAGACTCAAGAAACACGCGGGCACGGCGAGTAGTCCAACCGTCAGCAACGCGATGTGCGGGAAGCGCCCGCGCGCGTGCAGGCGCGCGAACGGGGCGAAGAAATTCCCGTCGCGCGCCGCAGCGAACACGCCTCGCGACATGCCGAGCAAGTTGCCGAACGTCGAGGCAAAGGCCGTCAATAAGATCGCGACGGTAACGACGCGCGCCGCGCCGAGACCCCAGCCGCGCTCGACCACCGACGATGCGACGTAGTCGGCGCCCGCCGGCAGAGGACCGTCCGGCGTCGCCGCAACGAGCGATTGCCACGGCACCGCGCCGAGCACGCCGATCTGCAAAAGAATGTAGAGCGTCGCGACGAGGCCGACCGAGATGACGACGGCACGCGGCAGAACGCGCGACGGTTCGCGAATCTCATCGCCGACGAAACACGCTTGACCGTAACCGTAATAGTCGTACAACGTCACGACGAGCGCCGGCCCGAGCCCCACCAGCAGGGCGCCAGCGACCGGAACGTGGGGATCGAGCGCCATCGCCTGCGCGGGCGAGAATCGCATCGCGGCCGCGAGCACGATCGCGACGATCGTGCCGACGGCGACCAGACCGAGCGCGAAGCTGATTTTGCCGATGTCGCCGATCGGACGGTAGAGCGCGGCGACCGTAACGATGGCGATGCCCGCGGCGACGCCGCCTTGCCAGCGTTGATCGGTGAGCACCGGCCATAAATACGCGGCGTAATGCGCAAAGCCGATGTACCCGGTCGCGAGAAGCAGCGGCGCCGAGAGCACGAGTTGCCACGTGAACAGAAACGCGAGCATACGCCCCCAGCGGTCGCGGCCGAAACTCTCGCGCAGAAATGCGTACGTTCCGCCCGAACCCGGGAAGCGCGAGCCGAGTTCGGCCCAGACTAATCCGTCACACACGGCGACGAACGCTCCGACGATCCAGCCCGTGAGCGCGAGCGCTCCGTGGAGGTGCGACAGAACGAGCGGTATCGTGAGCAGCGGACCGATGCCGATCATCGTGATCACGTTGACCGAGACCGCACCGCGCAACCCCAAACCGCGAATCAGCGACACGAAGCACTCGCTTGCGAAGGGGAAAGGCCTTACCCTTTCGCAACCCCAAGCGATGCCAACGACCGACCTCGGCAAGCTGCTCCGTCTCGAAGGCGAACTCCACGTCGAGATCGTGGACTCGCCCGCGTTGCGGGGTAATCCGCTCGGCGACCCGGCGCAGCGAGCGCTGCCGGTGTATACGCCGCCGGGGTACGACGCGCAGGGTTCCCGGCGCTATCCCGTCTTGTACGTCTTGCACGGCTACACGGGGGACGCGCCGGCACTGGTCGGTTCGCGGCCCTGGGAAACGAACGTCGTGCAATGGGCCGACCGGTTGATCGCGGCCGGCGCCATGCGTCCTTCGATCCTTGCCATCGTGGACGGCTTTACGCGT
>JACRTZ010000094.1 GCA_014304965.1 Vulcanimicrobiota bacterium
GAGCAGGTGTTTGAGCGCGAGCGCGAGCGCGGCCCCGAGCATCGCATAGGCCAGCACCGTCAGGAGTTGCGGCGCGGTTAAGCGTTGGGCGATCTTCGGTCCGAATTGTCCGCCGAGAATGCCGCCCGCGGCGAGCGGCGCGGCGTAGAGCCAATTGACGTCGCCCGCGACGACGTGGCTCGCGACGCCGACGGGCGCGGTGAGCAGCATCGCGAGGATAGCCGTCGCGGTCGCGACGTGCGCCGGCATCCGTAAGAACGTCATTGCCGAGAGGGCGAAGATCACGCCGCCGCCGATCCCGAAAAACGTCGTCGCCAAACCGATGACGACGCCGATCGCGAGCGTGAGGGGCGAGCTCCAGGAATACGTAAAAATGTCGCCGCGCGCGTCCACCAGCACGCGCTCGCGCAGGCCGCGAAGCTGGAATTTTGGCGGCCGCGCATCGGTCCGATTGCGGCGGCGCATGATGTTAAAGAAGAAAGCGACCTGCATCGTGCCGAGGAGCAGGTCGAATCCGGCCAGGCTCACGCGCTGCACGAGCAACGTTCCAAGGATGCTGGCGGGAATGCCGGTGACGGCCGTCAGCGCTGCCATGCGCACGTCGGCGCGGCCTTGGCGCAGGTAACCGAACGAACCGCTGATGCCGTTGGCCAGCACCATCACGAGCGAGATGCCCGCCGTTTCCGCCGGCGGCAGCCCGAACACGAGCCGCAAGACCGGGATGACGACGAACGCGCCGCCGAGTCCGACGAGCGTGCCGAGCACGCCCGCGACGGCGCCGATCGCGAACAGTATCGCGATCAGCTGCTGGGAATGAGTTATTGCACGCGGCCGATGTAACGGCGGTCGCGCGTATCGATGCGGATCAGGTCGCCGGGGTTGACGAACAGCGGCACTTGCACGGTCGCGCCGGTTTCGAGCTTTGCCGGTTTGGTCGTGCCGGTTGCGGTGTCGCCCTTAAAACCGGGGTCGGTCTCTTCGACGCGCAATTCGACGTGCGCCGCCAAGTCGACGCCGATGGGGATGCCGTCGTGCATCTGCACGTCGACCCGCATGCCGTCCTTGAGGAAGTCGGCCGGACCGCCGATCAGCTCGCGCTGCAAGGTGATGTTCTCGAACGATTCGCTGTCCATGAAGTGGAAACCGTCGGCGTCGTTGTAGAGCATCTGCATCTCGCGATTGTCCACGGTCGCGCGCTCGAGTTTTTCGCCCGCGCGGAAGGTGCGCTCGACGGTCGCGCCCGTCTTGACGTTCTTCAGCCGGGTGCGCACGAAGGCCGAGCCTTTGCCCGGTTTGACGTGCAAGAACTCGATCACGGTCCACAACTGGCCTTCGATCAAGATCGTCACGCCGTTGCGGAAATCGTTCGATGAAATCATGTCGGGCGCTCCTTAAACGAGGCGCCGGGAAAACCCCCGCGAGGCCCCGCTAGGCCGTGCTGCGTTTGAATCCGATTTTGTTTTCGGTGCCGGCGGCCAGGCGCGCGATGTTCTCGCGGTGCTTCCAGACGATGACGAGCACCGCGAGGCCGCAGAACAGCGTTGCGTATCCGTTGTGCGTCAGCAGCCAGACCGTCAGCACCGACGTTATCGAACTGACCAGAGAGCCCAGCGACGCGAACCGCGTCGGGAACACGAGCAGTATCCAAACCGCCACAAACGCGAGCCCGGCGATCCACGACACGGCGAACAGCGCACCGAGGTACGTTGCAACGCCTTTGCCGCCTTTGAATTTCAGCCAGGGCGAGAAACAGTGGCCCAAGACCGAACAGAGTCCCAAGAAAGCGGCCTCGGGAAGAAACCACGTCGTACATGCCGTCCACATGCCGGCGATGAAGTAGGCCGCCACAAAACCTTTGAGCGAGTCGAGCAATAAGACGAGTGCTCCGCCGACTTTTCCGTAGGAGCGCATAGCGTTCGCGGCACCGATGTTGCCGCTTCCCTGCGCACGTATGTCGGATCGAAACAGAACACGTCCGACGACGAGTCCGAAGGGAATCGACCCGATTATGAATGCAATGGCGCCAAAGCCGAGCGCTAGCGGTGAAAGACCAATCAGGAGATAGCTCAGCGATCCGCTGCTCGCAAGGCTCGGAGGATACTCAGTGAATTCGCAACGGACGTTGCCGAAACTCACTCTTTGTTTTCGTCTCGCGCTCTCGGCTTGAACTCGAGCGTGAGCGGGACGCCTTCGAACTCGAAGTTCGCGCGCAGCGTGTTTTCGAGAAACCGGCGATACGACGTCGTCACGAGATCCACGTCGTTGCAATGAAACAAGAAGCGCGGAGGGTGCGTCGAGACTTGGGCCGCGTAGTAGATTCGCAGCGGCTTGCCCTGGCGATTCGGCGGCGGATGCGCGTAGATCGCGTCCCGAATGACGCTGTTGAGCTCGGCGGTCGGCACGCGCCGGTCGAGGTTAGCCGCGACCTTCATCACAAGCGGCATCAGGCTGCCCAAGCGCCGTTTCGTGAGCGCGGACAGGAACGTGATCGGCGCGAACGCCGCGAACGGCATCTGCTCGCGAATCACCTCGATCAATTCGGACTGCTGAAACTCGCCGAGGTCGCGCGCGGCGTCCCACTTGTTGCCGGCGATGACGAGGCCTTTTTTTTCCTCGAGGATGAGGCCGGCGAGACGCCGCTCCTGATCCAGGATGCCTTGCGTCGAATCGATCACGAGAATCGCGACGTCGCAGCGCGCGATCGCCGCAAGCGAGCGAAGCGCGGAGTAGTATTCGATCGAACCGTGTTTGCGTTGTTTGCGCCACACGCCGGCCGTGTCGATCAGGCGAATCGCCTGTTCGTGGAATGCGAACATCGTGTCGATCGCGTCGCGCGTGGTTCCCGGCGCGTCGGCGACGATCGTCCGCTCTTCGCCGAGCAGCGCGTTGACGAGCGAACTCTTGCCGACGTTCGGGCGGCCGACCACCGCCAGCGCGAGTTCGGTTTCGTCTTCGACCGGTTCGCCGGCCGGCGGTAAGCGTTCGACGATCGCGTCGAGCAGATCGCCCGTGCCTTCGCCGTGAATCGCCGAAACGGCGAACGGTTCCCCGAAGCCGAGGCCCGCAAATTCGCCCGCGATCTGCAGCTTCGCGCGGTCAGATTCCGCCTTGTTCGCAACCAAGAGCACCGGGCGCTTGGTGCGGCGCATGATGGCGACGACGTCTTCGTCGAGCGGCGAGAGCCCCGTGGCGGCGTCCACGACGAAGACGATCACGTCGGCATCGCGTGCGGCGGCCTCGGCTTGCGCGCGCGTGCGCGGCGCGATGTCGTCGTCGAAGGCGGGATCTACGTCTATGCCGGCGGTGTCCACGATGCTGAAAATCCGTGCGCGCCATTCGACCAGGCCGTAGAGCCGATCGCGAGTCACGCCGGGCATATCGTCGACGATTGCCGCGCGGCGCCCGGTCAGCCGGTTGAAAAGCGCGCTTTTCCCAACATTCGGCCGGCCGACGATCGCAACGGTCGCCGGTCGTATCCGTGCCGAAAGTTCAAGGGTCATAGTTCCCCCTTCGGCATCGAGGTTTTCGGGACCATTTCCAGGGAAATTGCTCGAGGATGGTTGCACGGATCGCATTCGCCTCGCTCTTTGCGTTGTTCGCATTCGCGCTCGCGCTCGCCGCGCGGGCGGAAACGGCTACGGGCGGCGTCTACGTCACGAGCCTGCCGGCAGCGGTAGACGTCTGGGTTGACGGCGTCTACGTCGGCCGATCGCCCGCCCTCGTTGATGGTTTGGCGCGCGGCCGCCACTCGGTCACGCTGACCAAAAGCGGCTGGACGGTGCAGGAAGTCGACGTCGAGGTGAGCGCCGGCGCGATCGCGATGTCGAGCGTTCGGCTGGCGCCGAAGCCCCGTCTTGCCGGCGCGCGCGGCACCGGAACGATCGTGCTGCGCGATATCCCGGCCCGGGCGGCGGTTTCGATCGACGGCCTGCGGTTCGGGGGCGACGTGCAAAAGCCGATTCTCCTCGTCGCCGGTCAGCATCGCATCACGCTCGAAACAGCGCGCGCTCCGCGCTCGCGCACCGTAACCGTGCTGCCCGAAACGGCGACCTACATCGTGATGCGCGACGAACCCGGCGAGAGCCGGGCCGGCGTCGGTGCGCCGTCGGACGCGTACTTGCCCGCCGGCAGCGTGACGCTCGAGGGCAGAAAGATCGTCGTTCGTTACGCGGGACACGTCGTCGTCGCGCATCTCGGCGACCCGAGCGTCCGCTACGACGGCGTCGCGACGACCTTCGAAAGCGCGCCCGAACAGATCGGCCGAAAACTCTATTTGCCGCTCGAACTGCTCGAACGGCTCGCGGCGGCGACTCCGAGACCGGAACCTTCGCGCTAGCGGCGAAGAGCGCGCCCGTGGCGAGCATCTACATCGAGACGTTCGGTTGCCAGATGAACGAAGCCGATTCGCGTTACATCGCGGATCGCGCGGCGGCATCGGGTTACGAAATCTCGGCGGATCCCGCGGCGGCGAGCGTCGTCGTGCTCAACACGTGCACGGTTCGCGACAACGCCGAACGCCGCGCCTACGGGCGGCTCTCCCATTTCAAAGCGTTGAAGAAGGCGGACCCCTCGATCAAGCTCGTCGTCTGCGGCTGCTTGGCCGAACAAGACCGCGACCGCATGCAGAAGATCGTGCCGTACGTGGACCGCGTCTTCGGCACGAGCGAACTCGCGCGCCTCGGCGACGCGCTCGCCGAATGGCGTCCGACCTTCGAGGGCGACGACGCGGACGAGACGAGCGAAGCGCGCGCGCTGCTCAAGCCGATCGGCGGCACGGCCGACTGCGTCACCGACGCGTTCACGCACCTGCGCGCGTTCGTCACCGTTCAGCGCGGCTGCTCCTATTATTGTACGTTTTGCATCGTTCCGCACGTGCGCGGGCGCTTCGACCATCGGCCGCTAGGCGACATTCTCGGCGAAACGCGCGCGGCGATTGCGGCGGGCGCTCGCGAAGTCACGCTCGTCGGCCAAACCGTCAACGCGTATCGCGAGCCGGCGACGGGCGCCGATTTCGCCGACTTGCTGGAAACGGTTGCCGGGCTCGAGGGCCTCGACCGGCTGACGTTCCTCACCTCGCATCCCAAAGATTTCACCGCGAAGCTGGCGCGAACGCTCGGGACGCTGCCGCAACTCGAACCGCGGCTGCACTTGCCCGTGCAGTCGGGCTCGAATCGCGTGCTGCGGCGAATGAACCGCAAGTACGCGATCGAGACCTATCTCGAAAAGATCGCGGTCTTTCGCGAGCATTGCGCGGACTGGGCCCTCACGACCGATCTGATCGTCGGCTTCCCGGGTGAAACCGAAGACGATTTCGAGCAAACGCTGGAGTTGTGCCGGCGCGTGCGCTTCGCACAGGCGTTCATGTTCGTGTACTCGCCGCGCCGGGGGACGCCCGCCGAGCGGTGGGAGCAAGTTCCGGCGGAGGTCGCGAGCGATCGTCTGCGACGGCTGGCCGACGTGGTGAACGCCGGGATGCGCACGATTCACGACGCGAAGATCGGGACGGTCGTGCGCGCGCTCGTGCAAGGCCCCTCGCGCAAAGATCCCTCAAAACTTGCCGCCAAGACGACGGACAACGTCACCGTCATCGCGCCGCGACCGCCCGGCCCCGACCTATCGAGCGCGCGCCCCTGGCTCGAGGTTCGTGTCGAAACGGCCCACGTTTGGGGTTGCCACGGCACGATCGCCGGCGACGCCGAGCGCTATGTCGGCGCCGCGCAGGCGGTCGCGCCGCCCGTGCTCAGTTTGATTTGAGCGACGTCAAGTACTCGCCGCTCCTCGAGCAGTATTTCGCGCTCAAGGCGCGCCATCCCGACGCGATCCTCTTGTCCCGCGTCGGCGACTTCTACGAAGCCTACGGTGAAGACGCCAAGACGATCGCTCGCGATCTGCAGATCGCGTTAACGTCGAAGGAAGCGGGCTCGGGTCAGCGCGTCGCCATGGCGGGCGTTCCGCACCACGCGCTCGATGGCTACCTCGCAAAACTCGTCGCGCTGCGACGGATCGTCGCGCTCGCCGACCAGCTCGAAGTGCCGGTGCCTAATCGTCTGGTGCGCCGCGACATCACGCGCGTCGTAACGCCGGGCACGCTCATCGAAGAACATTTGCTCGAGCGCGGTACCGACAACTTTCTCACCGCCGTGACGACAGTCGAAGATGCGATCGGCATCGTGTCGGCCGACATCTCCACCGGGCGCGCGATCGCGACGGCGTACGGCGGGGACTCCGGTTTCGAGGAAGCGCTGGCGGAGCTCGTGCGGCTCGGGCCCGCCGAAATCGTCGCCGACGTCCCCGAAGAATTGCGCCGCGCGATCTCCGCGCAGCTACCGGACGTGCGCGTTAGCCCGCCGCCGCTCGCCGCCGTCGAGGAGCGCGACCGCCGCAACGTCGCGGGGTTCTCGCTCGACGAGTCGCTCGCCATGCAGCGTTCGCTCGACGCGCTCGGGGCGTTCGTCCGCCGCGTCGGCCTCAATGCCGAGCACGGCATGTTACGCGAGACCGAATTCTACCGCGCGCGCGGCCTGCTCGCGCTCGACGAAAATACGCGGCGTCACCTCGATCTCGTCAAAGCCAGCGGCCAGAATCCCAAAGCGACGCTGCTCGCGACCGTGGATCGCTGCCGCACCGCGATGGGCTCCCGTTTGCTCGCACGCTGGATTCTCGCGCCGCTGGTGGACCGGGCCGCGATTGAAGCGCGGGCGGAGCGCGTGGAAACGCTCGCCGGCGATTATCCGGCGCGCGCCGGCCTGCAAGAAGGCCTCGCCGATGCGTACGATCTCGAACGCATCGCGCAAAAGGTGCGCTTTCGCCGCGTGTTGCCGCGCGATCTCGCTGCCTTGCGCCGTACACTCGGGCTATTGCCGGGCCTGCGCGCGGCAATTCCCGAGGGGCTGGCCGCCCAGCGGGAGCGGATCGGCGAGCACGCGGACATCCGCACGCTGCTCGAAACGACGCTCGTCGAAGAGCCGCCGGCGACGATCGGCGACGGCGGGGTGATTCGCGCCGATGCCTCACTCGACGTCGCAGAGTGCATCGTGCAACGCCGCGAAGCGCGCGAACGGATCGCCGCGCTCGAGGAACGCGAACGCACCCGCACCGGCATCAAAGCGCTGCGGGTCAAGTATGCGAGCGCATTCGGCTACGCGATCGAAGTCTCCAAATCGAACCTCGCGCACGTCCCGGCGGACTACGTGCGCAAACAAACGCTGGCAGGCGGCGAGCGCTTCGTCATCCCCGAACTCAAGGAGCTCGAGATCGCTATCGCGAGCGCCGCCGCGCGCCAGCAGCGCTTGGAAGAAACGCTGTACGCGAATTTGGTCGAAGCGATCGCCGAGCACGTTGAGGCGCTGCTCGCAACCGCCGACGCGCTGGCCGAACTCGACGTCGCATGCGGGTTGGCGCAGGTCGCCGCGGAGCGCGGCTACGTGCGCCCGCGCTTCTGCGAGGCCGGAACGCTCGACGTCACCGACGGACGCCACCCCGTCATCGAGGCGCTGGCCGGCGACGGCTTCGTTCCCAACGACCTCCACTTGGCCGAAGCGTCGTCGCGCTTCGTCGTGCTGACCGGTCCGAACATGGGCGGCAAGTCAACGTACTTGCGTCAGGCGGAGCTGCTCGTGATCCTCGCACAGATCGGAGCCTTCGTGCCGGCGCGCGCGATGACGCTCGGAATCGTGGACCGGATCTTCACGCGCATCGGCGCGGGCGACGACCTCGCGTCGGGCCAGTCCACCTTCTACGTGGAGATGTCCGAAGCGTCGAACATTTTGCGGCGCTGCACGCGCCGCAGTTTGCTGCTCGTGGACGAGGTGGGGCGCGGGACGGGGACGATCGACGGCCTCGCGATCGCGCAAGCGATCGGCGAATATCTGCTCGGTTTAGATGAAGAAGCGCCGATGGTGCTGTTCGCAACGCACTTCCACGAACTGGTCGCCCTGGCCGAAACGTATCCGCTCGTTGCGAATTTTCACGTGACCGCGGTCGAGAGCACGAGCCGTGGCGGCGCGCCCGTTTTTTCGCATCGCGTCGTTCCGGGCAGCACCTCGCGCTCGTTCGGCATCGAGGTCGCGCGTATGGCGGGCTTGCCGGCGGGCGTCATCGCGCGCGCGCAAGAGATCGCGGGCGCGCTCGGGCAGCGGCCCGCGCTCGAAGAGCAAGTGCCGCTGACGACGCGTCTCTCCGCGCCGAGCCGGCGCGAAGAGACGCAGTTGCAGTTGGAGTTGTAAGGAAGAGGCGAACCGCCTCGACCGTTACATCTTGCCTTTGGGCATCTCCATCGTCATCGGGCCGATGCCGTGAAGTTCGAGGACGGTTTCGCCCTTGGCCATCGCATAATGCTCGATCTTGGCGGGAACGTCGACGAACGACCCGGGACCGAGCGGCTTCATCTTGGCGGCGTCCACCTTGTCGCCGAGGCCGACCAGAAAGGTTCCGGACATGACGGTGACCTGTTCGGCGAGACCGTGCGAGTGCGGCGGGAATTTGAAGCCGTCCGGCAGCTTAATGCGAGCCGCGTAGAGGGAACCCGCTTTTTCAAAGTCGCCCGCCAGCATCGCGATGTGGGCGCCCTTGAGATCGCCCGTGCCCGGTACCCATTTGACGGCGTCGCCCATAACGATGATCGGCCCGGCCGGCGTCGCCGCGGCCACGGCGAGGGCGGGGACGAGCAGCCCGGCGAGGGCTAAGGTAAGGATGAAACGCTTCAACCGAACCTCTTTTCGAACGGTGTGCTTGCTCGGAAGCGAGCGGCGGTCGGCTGCTCGCTTTCGCTAGGCATTGCTTCCCAGGCGCATCCGAGGGTCTCCTGGGACAATACGCTCTATATGACCAGCGCCGCCCTTTTTCGCCGGCTCACCGCCGCATTGCTCGCGTGCTCCCTCCTCTGTGGCGCGCCCTTGACGGCTTCGGCCCAATCCGACGTGGGTGAAATCACCATCACGGTGATCGACGTCGTGACGGGCCGCCCGGTCGCCAACGCGCGCACGTTCTTGATCGGGCCGACGGTCGCGAGTTCGCTGACGACCGCGGCCGGCGTCATCAAATATACGGACGCGCCGACGGGCATCTATCGCGTGCGCGTCACGAAACAGGGTTACAATTCGGGGATCTCGCGAGAGTTCGACGTATTGAACGGCCGCTCGATGGAAGTGCGCGTGGAACTCGCGCTCAATACGGGCGGCTTGAAAGTCATCGGCAGCATCACCGCCACGACGAACGTGCAGATCACCTCGAAAGACATTTCCGATTCGAGCGCGGTCCGGCGCCTGTCTGATTCGCTGACCGACGCGCTCGACAAGATCGCGGGCGTGTCCGTCACCCAAGATTCGAGCGATCCCAATAGCGCGCTGACCGTCTCGCTGCGCGGCCACGACGAATCGCAGACTGCGGCAACCCTCGACGGCATTCCGCTGGCTGCGGCCGGCAACGCGGCCAATTTGCGGCAGATCGGCACCGATCTCTTCAGCGGATCGTCGGTCAGTTTCGGCGCGACGGCCGGCTCGCTGGGCGGCGGCGTAAACTTCCGGACGCTGCAACCGACGCAGGCGCTGCAAGGCAAGATGTCCGGCACGATCGGGAGCTTCGATCGCGCGAACTACGCAACCGCGCTCACCGGAAGCATCGGCAGCCTCGGGCTCGCCGTCCAGCACACCTGGCGCGGATCGAACAATCCGCTGACGTTCCAAACCTTCCAAGACCTGAGCGGCAAGACGTATGCGCACGAAGGCGAGTCCAACGGCCTCGGCGACTTCATCAAGTTGCGCTATCGCCTCGGCGACAGCCGCACGACCGTTTCCGCCACGGCGCTGTCGAACAATAACGATTCGCACAATCTTTGCACGCAGTTCGTCACGCTGTTTCCTTGCGGTTCGGGTCCGAACAACTTCAACTTTGGCCGGTACGGCTTTGCCTACGGCACGGTCCAGTCGCTCGTCGGGCAGATCGCGACCACGATCTCGGGCTACACTAATTCGAGCATCCAGAATTCAGACTTCAACAACCGCTACATCGATAACGTGCCCGTGCCCTCGGCGTCCACGACGCAAAGCACCACGCGCGGCGCCGCCTACAGTTTCTCGATCGCCGAGGGTCACCATACGATCGCGCTTTCGGGGAACACCTATGCCTCGATCAACTCCTCGATTCCCAAGGCCGGTTCGCGATTCGAGGTGCCGTTCACGATTGCGGTGTCGTCGACGTCCTATCAGATTGCCGATTCGATCAAATCCAGCGACAAGCTGACGCTCTCGCCGCGCCTTTCGATCGCCTCCACGACGGGCGGCGTAGGAACCTCGGCGCTGGGCGGTTTCGGCGCGACCTGGCGTCCGCGCAGCGCCGACACCTACGATGCCTCGTTCTCGTTCGGCAGCTCGCAGCCGGGCTCCAGCGTCGTGCGCTCGTTCAGCGATCCGCGCTCCGCGCGCGCCAACTGCGCGGCCGGCACGGCGATCGTGAGCGGGCCCGGGGACAGCGCCGGCAAGCAGTCCGCGTTCAATTTCAATGTAGCGTGGACGCATGCGTTCTCGAACGGCGCTTCGTTTTCGGCCGATGCATACTCGCAAGTGCAGAGCGGTCAATTGATTCAGGCGCTGATCAACGAAACCGGCAACCCCGCCTACTTCCCGACCGTTCCGGGCGGCACGATTGGCTACGTGCAGCAGGCCATCAACGCGTATCACCAATCGACGGTCTGCGGATTGAGCGTTCCCAATCCGACGCTATACGTATCGGAACCGGTCGGCGGCACGCGGCGCATCTATCAAGGCATGGATTTCAGCGGGCGCATCGGCCTCGGGCGCAACGTGGTCGTGCTCCCGAACTATTCGATTAACGTCGCGAAACTGACCGCGGCGAGCGCGCGGCTGCTGGACGGCCCGTCCACGACGATCGTCGGCGCGCAGCTTCCGGGACGCCCGGTTCATCGCGGCGGCATCACGATCGACGGACTCGTGCCCGCGATCAAGACCGAGCTGCTGATGAACGCGCAGTATACCGGACCCAACAACTTCCAAAACCTCGGCCCCTATGTGACCTTGAGCGCCGGGATCTCGCACGACGTCGGCCCCGGCCGCTTGACGATTTTTGAAAACAACATCTTCAATACGTATCAGTCGCTGTTCGCGACCGATGCGCTGTCCCGGCCGCTTCCGCTGTCGAACGGCGGCCAGTATACGACTGCGGCCTTCCCGTTGACCCCGCGAACGATTTCGATGTCGTACACCGTGAACGTCGGCGGCCCGCGCCCGCCCGCGTCCATCGGCAACGCCGTGGCGGCGGCCGCGTCGCGCGCGGCCGCACAAGCCGCAGCGGGTCAAGGTCCGAACAACCAGATTCGCTTCACCCCAGTGCCGCCGCCCGCGGGGACCGATCCGCTCGCGCTTGCGACGACGCGCACGTCGTGCGATGCCGAATCGCAAACCGCTGCCAAGCCCGTCCTCGAGCTGATCAAAAGCTACGTCACGGCCTACGAAGCGAAAGCGACCGTGCCGAAGACCGATGCGTTCGACGTGACGCCGCACGCGGCGACGGCCGACCCCACCGTGCCGTATTATCTTGAAATTCGCTGGAAGCTGCCGTCGTTTGCCGGCGCGGGCGACGCCGGCGCGGGCGGCGCTCGCCGTACCGGCGGCGCCGGTGGCGGGGGCGGACTCGGCGGTCCGGGTGGCGGCGGGCCGGGTGGTCCGGGCGGTCCCGAAGGCGGCGGTCCGATCGTCGTCGTCGGCGGAGCGCAAGGCGCAGCGGATCCCGCGATCGCCGCAGCACGTCAGCGCTTCCTCAACTCGCCCGAGTTCAAAGTCATTCGGGGGATGACGGCGTGCACGTACGTCACCGTCCTCACGAGCGCCGAAGCGAAGGCAAAGGGTCTCGTCGTGCAATTCGGCGCGCCGCGGCCGGCGGGTCAGGGTCAGCCGGGTGCGCCGACGACCGGGGGCGCGCAAGGCGGAGGCCAGCAAGGCGGCAACCGCGGACCGTCCCTCTATTACGTACCGGGCATCGGTCTCGTGAGCGTGCGGCCGCCGGAGTTGCCGCAAGGCGGAGGCAGCCTCAAGGCCGGCAGCTGATCGTCGTATGACGTGACCCCGCCGGTCGCTCCGGCGGCGTTTTCCTTTTCCTGGGTATGTTTCGCGCAACATGCCGTTTGTATCGTTGCTGATCGAGACCGCGAAGCGGTGGCAGTCGGACAAAGCATCCCGCCTGGCAGCGGCGCTGGCCTACTACACGATATTCTCGCTCGCGCCGCTGCTCATCATCGTCGTGCAGATCA
>JACRTZ010000043.1 GCA_014304965.1 Vulcanimicrobiota bacterium
TCCCGTATCCGAACGGCGCGCACACGAGCGTAACGCGCCGCGTCGCGGCGGCCTCGAACGCGGCCTTCAGACGGGGGCGGGGAACGTACGTCTGTGACATCTCTCATTCCTAAGTACGTCCGTTTCGCAAGCGAGCGAGAGCGGGCGACGGCCGAGTGTGACGACGATCACACGCCGCGCAAATGCGGGCGCCGGATTTGTCGCAAACTCTCCCTTGATGCTACCAGAACGGTGCGGCGGAACGCAGTGACGCCGCGCACGCTCGCGAACGTGAGGACAGAATGGAAAAAGCCGCCCCCGCCCATCCGTGGGCGGGAGCAGCTTTTCGGGGTTTCCTCTGGTTAGGTTAGACCGGCCAGACCGGCACTTCGATCTCCACCATGCTAGTGCAGGTTCGAAGCGAAGGCTGCGAGGCCGTAGGGAGCGCCGAGCCCGGAAGGCCCGTCATATCCAACTCCGCCGTTGCAGAGGTAGCTCGGCGAGCAATTGCCGTTCGATCCGGAGATCGGGTGGAGCGATTGCGCGTGAACGTAGAGCTGCGACGGATCCTTCATGTGCGGGGTCGTTCCTGCCAGGGCATACATCGCGGCGACGATCGGCGCGCCGACGCTCGTTCCGCCGAACACGTTCCAGCCGCCGTTGTAGCTCGTGAACGCCATCACGCCTGTCGCCGGGTCGGCGAGAATCGCGATGTCGTTTGCGGTGCGCATCGCGCAGCCCGCGTCGGTTTGCCACGACGGCTTCTTGAAGAGCACGCTGCAACCGCTGCCCGTGCCCGACCAGACGGTCGGAGCGGCGAAGCTGCCATCGCCCTTCTGATGGATGGTCGTGCCGCCGACGGAAACGACCGATTCGATCGAAGCCGGGTAGCTGACCCCGTAGCCGTGGTCGCCGGCGCCGGCCGTGATCGCCATATCGCTCTTGCGATAATGTCCCGCGAACGAGATCATCTTCGCCTGGTCGGTCGCGGGCTGGTTTTCCGGAATCGCATAGGAGTTACTAATTGCGACCGGATGGTAGCCGGCTGCCGTGTCGACCGATTCGGCGAGGTCCTGCGCCTGGTCCGATTTCGCCTGAACGACGACGATCTTACAGAGCGGGCAGACTGCCGAAATCATTTGCGTATCGAGCGCCGTTTCCGCAGACCACGACGAGGGCGCCATGTGCTGCTTACCATCGCCGAGGTTGACTCTGATCGTGAGGCAGCCGCTCGCAACGCTGCACGGCGGCAATCCGTACGCTGCGCGATAGACCGCCAGGTCGCTCTCGATGTTCCGATCCACGAACGCGGTAACGATCGCGACGGTCTTACCGGCGCCGGCACTCGCAGCCGTGGAAGCAATTCCGTACATCGCTTGGATGTGCGGCGGCCCATAGCCGGGGAAGAGTTGCGGGCTGGTGCCCTTCGGGATCGAGGCGATCGGATTATTGACGAAGCCGCCGCACTTCGAAACCGGCCCACGGTCGGGCTGCGGCGTCGTTAACGGATTGGGCATGTGATCGGGCTGCGGGGTCACGTATGCCGTCGGCGCGTAGCTCGACGATCTTCCGTCCGAACTCCCACTACTAGGGCTCGGCGTCGGCGTCGGAATACTCGCCACCGTCGGACTGTCCTCGCGATCGCCGGACGAAACGATTGGTCTATAGTCGTCGTTTTGCGTCGTTGCGCAAACCGGAAACGCCGACAGGCTTACCGGAAACGCCGAGAGCGAAACCGGAAACGCCGAGAGCGTCGACGGGAATGCCGTGAGGCTCAACCCGTGCAGCGCAAATCCGGCGGTATTCTGCGCGGCGGCCTGTGGCGTCGGCGCAAGTTGCATGCTCCCGTTATGTGAACATGCGCCCAGAGCGATGGTCATAACCATCGCGCCGGAAAGCAAAATGGGTGAGCGCACTAGATATCCTCCGTGAAAAATGATGGTGCTCGCAGCCATCCTACCAGACAAAGGTCTTGCAGCGCAGTGACGCGGTTAACACAAACCGGTTAAAAGCGAAGCGCCCCAGCCGAAGCCGAGGCACTGCTCCAGCCTGGGTCGCTAGACCGGACAGATCGGAATCTCGATCTCTCCGGCTACCGTGACTCCATTCACACGCCTCGTCCCCTCTCCGTCGGCTGGGATTGACGTATGGTAACCATTCAGAGTGCTTCGTGTCCGTGATCCGCATCACACCACAAAAAAAAATTAAAGCCGCCCCCGCCCATCCGTGGGCGAGAGCGACTTTCGGAGGTTCCCTGGTTACATTAGACTGGCCAGACCGGTACTTCGATCTCGACGACAGTGCAGTGAAGTGCTTTCACGACGCGCTTCATCGCGGCGCTAGTGATGGGACGGGAGCGGTGGCCCAAAGGCTGCGATGCCGTACGGCACACCGTTGCCGGCGGGACCACTGAATCCGCTCCCGGCATTGCAAAGGTAGGCCGGCGAGCAAACCCCATTCGATCCCCTTATGGAGTATAACAGCGAAGCGTTCGCGTACAGGTTGGATGGGTCATGGACGTTCGTTGCGTTGCCCGACAGAGCGTAGAGCGCGGCGACGATCGGGGTTGCGACGCTGGTCCCGCCATATACGGCCCAGCCACTTTTCTTGTTTGTGTAGGCGATCACGCCTGTCTCTGGATCGGCGAGCGCCGCGATGTCGTTTGCGGTCCTGTTTTTGCAGCCCGTGTCGTGCTGATACGACGGTTTGCTAATGAATGCGGAGCAGCCGCTGCCGGTGCCCGCCCAGACGGTCGGTGCGGCGAACGTGCCGTCGGGCTTTTGCAGGACGCTGGTCCCGCCAACGGCAACGACCGTCGCGGCTGAGGCTGGGAAGTTCACGCCGTAGCCGGTGTCACCGGCGCCCGCTACGATGGCCATGCCATCGTGGTGGTAGTGATCTTTGAAATGCGTATTGTCTTCCGCTTCCGGGACGGCATACGAATTGCTGATCGCGGCGGGGTGCAGCGAAGCAGCTTTGTCCACCGCCGCCGCCAAGTCGCCGATGTTCGCCGAAAGCGCTTCGACAATCGTGATTTTGCAAAGCGGGCAGATGGCCGAGACCATCTCGACATCGATCGCGGTTTCCGCGCTCCACTGGTCGTCGGCTGCGGGAGCGCCATTAGGGGCGATGATGGAGAGGCAGCCGTTCCGGGTCGAGCATTCGGGCAAACCGAATTTTTGACGATAAACCGAAAGGTCATCTTCCACGGTTCTATCGGCGAAGGCCGTCACGAGGCGACCGTTAGCCCGGCGCCCCGGGAATTTGCGATATTGGCGATGCCGTACATCGCCTGCAGATGGACGGGCTGATAGCCCGGCAAGTCGGCGTTCGGCGTATCGTCCGGAATTCTGCCGTTCTTCGGCAGTTTCACTTTATCGCCGCAACTCGCGGCTGATCCGCCCTTCGTGCCGGCAACAACAATCGCGCTCGATTTGCTGTCGCAAACCGGAAACGCAGACAAGCTCACCGGGAAAGCCGAGAGGCTCACCGGAAATGCCGCCATCGTTACGGGAAAGGCCGAGAGACTCATCGCTTGTAGCGCGTGTCCCGCGGCAGCCTGTGATTGCGATGCCGACTGCGTCGCCGGCGAGAGTTGCATCGCTCCATTATTCGCGGAGCATGCGCCCAGAGCGATGGTCATAACCATCGCGCCGGAAAGCAAAATGGGTGAGCGCACTAGAAATCCTCCGTGAAAAATGGTGGTGCTCGGCTTGATGCTAACAGAGCACTGCTCTCGATCACAGTGACGCCACGCACGAGTGCGAACTTCGCCGCCGTTCCATACAAAAAAGCGCCCCGGCAGGCTGCCGGGACGCTTTCGTTACCTTGGTTTCGCCGAGATCAGACCGGCCAGACCGGAACTTCGATCTCGCCGGCCGTCGTGGGGTCGTTCACACGCATCGTTCCCTCTCCGTTGACTGCGCTTGCTTTATCTTAATCGTTGCGAAGCGCGCTGTACGTGATCCGCATCACACGCCTACGGGGTCTTTCGGACCCGGCGACGTAGGTACGCGTATGCGCCGCCACATTGGTTTTGCATCGCTTGCGCTGACGATCGCGCTGGCGTGGTCGGCCGTACCGCAACTCGGCGCAGCGAGCGCCGTTCCGGTGACGCGCGAACCGCACATGGAAATGAGCGTCCACATGCCGGCGGCCGCCGGCGACGCGGCGCGTGCCGACGCGGTGCTGGCCGGAGCGCGCGCCGTCATGGCGCAGTATCCGACGCCGGCCGATGCCGAGCGCGCCGGCTTCAAGAAGTTCTTGCCGGGCGTGCCGCTGCCGGTGGAACACTACACGAGCGGCACGTTTGCGCTCGAAGCGTGGTTCGGCCGTTTCGATGCCAAGCATCCGACCTCGCTGATCTTCCGCCGTAACCCCCAAGGCATGACCCTCGTCGGCGTTATGTACACCGCTTCGAACGCAGCCGGCGAGGAGCAATTGAACGAGCGGGTTCCGCTCAGCTACGGAACCTGGCATCGCCACATCAATTTCTGCGCCCCACCGGATGTGGGAAGTGCCGCGGCGCGCACGGATGCGCGAGGAGCGGCCGCGCCGAACGCGCGCTTCGGTTTCGCCGGCTCGATTTCAACGGCGGCAGCGTGCGAAACCGCGGGCGGCACCTTTCGGCCGCTCGTCTTCGGGTGGATGGTGCACGTGTGGCCGAACGAACGGGACCCCGCGAAAATCTGGGCCGTGGATGCAGACGGCGACGCGCATCACATGCATGGCGGAACGGCGGCCGGCATGGTCGGGCAGCGCGCTTACGGCAACACGCTGCCGATCGCGCTCGACAAACTCCCCTCCTTAAAGGTCGCGAGCGGCGACGAGCGGCGCGGTGCGATCGTGTTCGCCGAGAACTGTCAAGAGTGCCACGGCGTCGGCGCGCGCAACGGCCCCGACGCGCCGCCGCTCGCCGGCATGGGGCTCTCCGCGGGTCAGGTCGCGTACATGGTGCGCAAGCCCAAAGCGATCGATCCCGCAAGCGAGATGCCGCTGCTTTCCCTCGACGATACGCAACTCGCCGACGTCGCCGCGTTCGTCGCGGGGCTCAAGTAAGGTTCAGCCCGCTTCGAAGAAATCGCGCAGATCGTCGAGCCGGTGCACGCGGCGCGCCGGCGGGAGCGCGCGCAAAATCGTTTCGCCGTAGCGCATGCCCGTCGCGCGCCCGTCGAGCAGCACAAGGATGCCGCGGTCGGTCTTCGAGCGAATCAAACGCCCGAAACCTTGCTTGAGCCGCACGATGGCCGAGGGAATCATATACTCCTCAAACGACGAGCGGCCCTCACCTTCGATCGCGGCCATCTTCGCGGCCACGAGCGGATCGGCCGGAGAAGGGAACGGCAACCGATCCACGATCACGCACGACAGACGATCGCCCACGACGTCGATGCCTTCCCAAAACGTTCCGGTCGCGAACAGCACGGCGTTCGGAGTCGAACGAAACCACTCCAGCAAGTGCGCGCGCGGCAGTTCGCCTTGGAGTTTCGTCGGGAACGGCAGACGCTCGCGTAAAATTGCATACAATTCGCGCAGGCGCGCGTACGACGTGAACAGGACGAACGCGCGCCCGCGCGTCAGGTCGAGAGTTTCTTCGATCAGCGGGATCGCGTGGTCGGAGAAACGGATGTCCTTCGGATTGCAGCTGCGCGGCGCGACGAAGAGCCGCGCTTGCGAGCGGTAGTCGAAGGGTGACGGCGCCACGTACTCCTGCGCTTCGTCCACGCCGAGCGACCGTTTGAGAAATTCGAACGAGTCGCCGGTGGCGATGGTAGCGCTCGTCAACACCACGCTCTGGGCGCGCGAGAAAAGTGTCGTCCGCAAGTATTCGGCGACATCGAATGGCGCCGAGTTGACCTCGTAACGGCCCTCGCCTTCGTACCGCTCGACCCACGAGATCGCTTCCTCGGGCGGCATGGTCGTCCGTTCGATCGCGTTCGAATGGGCGACGATCCCGCGTAACGCGAGGTCGCGGCGCCGCTCCGCTTCCGCGACGTTGTCCGGCATCTTTTTCAAGCCGGCTTGCCAGTTACCGTACACCCAATTTTCCAGGCGATAGAATGACTGCTGCAAGTTCTCGAGCGCTTCGCCGGCCAGGTCGTTCGCGGCGAGCGGATAGCGTTCGCCCGGCACGCGTGAAAGGACATGCACGAGACGGCGGACGCCCTCGTCGATTTCGGCGTCGTAACTTGCGGGCAGATGGTATTGCCGGTGCAAACGGCGCATCACCCGCGCGACCGACGACGGCGAGATCGTGGCCGTCAACGCCGCCGACGCCCACTGCTCGCACTGATGCGCTTCGTCCAAGATGGCGAAATCGTACGGCGGCAAGAGCGATCCGCCAAGCGCGAGATCCAAAAAGAACAGCGCGTGGTTGACGACGACGGCATCCGCGTACTTGGCCGCGTCGCGCCGCTCGAAAAAAAAGCAATCGCGATAGCGCTCGCAGTATTCGCCGATGCAATCGTCGGCGTCGGCATCGAGCTGTTCCCACTCGAGCGGCGGCGGCGCGAACGGCAGTTCCGAGCGGTCGCCGGTTTCGGTGCGGTCGGCCCACTTCCAAACCGATTCCATCGTACCGCTTTGCGCGACGAGACGATCGGCGCGCAGTTTGTCGAGCTTCGAGCGGCAGAGATAATGGCTGCGGCCCTTGAGCAGTTCGACGCGCGCCGGCACGTCGAGCGCTTTGACGACGAGCGGAATGTCTTTGCGCACGAGTTGCTCTTGCAGGGCGATGGTCGCGGTCGAAACCACGACCTTCTTGCCGCTCCGCAAAGCCGGCACGAGATAAGCGAGCGATTTGCCGACGCCGGTGCCGGCTTCGACGATGGTATGCGCGCTTTCGAGAAAGCCGCGTTCGATCAGACGCGACATCTGCACTTGCCCGGGACGCGATTCGAAACCCGGCAGCGCGCGGCCGATCGGGCCGTGCGGCGCAAATATCTCGTCGAGCGATTCGTAGCGCGTCACGCTCATCGCCTCGCTTCGGGCGCCTCCGCATCGCCCGGTTCGCCGGCATAGCGCACGTCCTGCGCCACGCGCTGCGTGAACAGCAGCAACCCCGCACAGATGCCGACGACCAGACCGCCGACGTGCGCGGCCTTCGAAATGCTCGCTACGGAAAACGTGAAGACCAGATTGATCAGGATGATCGGCACGGTTTGGGCGACGAGCGACCGGCCGCGCGAGCCGTAGCGCAGCCCGATTGCGAGGAGCGCGCCGAACAGTCCGAAGATCGCACCGCTTGCGCCGACCGTCGGCTGCCCATAAGAGAAATACACGACCGCAAGTCCCGAGCCCACCATCGCCGCCGCGTAGATGAGAAGCATCCGTACGGGGCCGAGTGCAGCTTCGACGAACGAGCCGACTTGCCAAAGCGCGAACATATTGAGACCGATATGCATGAGACCGTCGTGCAGGAAGGCGCTCGAGACGAGCCGCCACCACTGGCCTTGCATCACCAGCGGCCCGTATAAGGCGCCGTAGGCGAGAAAGCTCTGATCGTCTTGAAAGCCGCTGACGAGGTTCACGCGGCCGCCGCTCGAGACGACGACCCACAGGTACACCGCGACGTTCGCCGCGATCAGCACGTGGGTGACTTTCACCTCGGCGCGTATTTGAGGGCGCTGCCGGTATTGAAGAGCACGACCGGCCCGTCGAACGCGCTGCCCCCCGCAAGCATCTGCTGCAAGCCGGCAAGCGCGGCGCCGCCTTCTTCGGAGGCGTCCACGCCCTCACGTTCGCGCAAGGCGCGCATCGCATCGGCCATCGTCGCCTCTTCGATCGCGATCGCCGTTCCACCCGACGCGCGAATCGCGCGCAGCATCAAGCGGTCGCCGAGCGCCGCGGGAACGCGCAGACCCCAGGCCGCCGTGTGCGCGTCCTCCCAGCGTTCGGCCTTTTCGTCGCCGTGCTCGAACGCCCGAACGATCGGTGCGCAGCCGGCCGCCTGCACCGAGATCATCTTCGGCCGGCGCCCGTCGATCCACCCGGCCGCTTGTAGTTCGTCGAAGGCCTTCCACATGCCGATGAGCCCCGTGCCGCCGCCGGTCGGATAGAAGATCGCTGCGGGCACCGCGCCGAGCTGTTCGATCAGCTCGTAGGCCATCGTCTTCTTCCCTTCGATGCGATATGGTTCGCGCAAGGTCGCCATATTGAAGGCGCCCGTTTCTTGCGCGAAGGCGCCGGCTTGTTTGCCGGCATCGTCGATCAAACCGTCCACCAACCGAACGTCGGCGCCGTACGTGCGGCATTCTTGAATCAAGATTTCGGGCGTGTCCTTCGGCAAGAACACCGTGACCGACATCGCGGCGCGCGCACCGTAGGCCGACATCGCGCCGCCGGCGTTGCCTGCGCTCGGCGCAACCAGCGCGCTCGCGCCCAATTTTTTCGCGCGCGTCACGGCCGCCGACATGCCGCGCGACTTGAACGACCCGGTCGGGTTTTGCGATTCGTCCTTGATGAGGATTTCGCAGGTCGCGCCGAGCATCGCTTCGAGTCTGCGTGCGCGTACGAGCGGCGTGCCGCCTTCACCGAGCGAGATCGGCTCCTCGGTATCGTCAACGGGTAACGCTTCGCGGTAGCGCCACATCGTGTACGGGCGCGCCGCGATCGTCGCGCGATCTAGGGTTATGGGCGGATATCGAACCAGGAGCGGCGCGCCGTCGTGCGGGCAGACCGTCGCCAAGCATTCGGGCTCGACATGATGAGCCGCATCGAGCGAACATTCGAGATAGGTCGGAAGCATGGTTCCCCTTTAGACGACGACGGTGACCATGCGCGCGAGTTCGAGCGAAATCGCGTGTTGCACGCCGTTGACGAGAACGGTCACCGGGCCGCCAAGCGGAGCTTTTTCAACGACGTTCACTTTGGCGCCCGGCCGCAATCCGACGTCGCCCAGATACCGTAAGATTTCCGGAACTTCTTCGGTCACGCCGTACACGGTCGCGCTGTCGCCGGCGGGGATCTGCGCGAGCGGAACGTCCGGTCGCGGCGGATCGGAACCGTCGGCCGGCGGGATCGGCAAACCGTGCGGACACGTTTCGGGTTGCCCGAGCACTTCGATGAGCCGAGCTTCCACGTTGGCCGAGATCGCATGTTCGAGCCGGCACGCTTCGGCATGCACCTGATCCCACGGCATGCCGAGCACGTCGGTCAACAATCGTTCCGCCAGGCGATGGCGGCGGATCACCCGCACGCCGATTTCGAGGCCGCTTTGGGTCAACTTGGCCTGACCGCGGGAATGATGCTCGATGTAGCCGTCGTTCGCGAGTTTCTTGAGCATGCCCGAAACCCACGCCGGCGCGACGCCGAGTTCCGAGGCGAGCGCCGACGTTGAAACGCCGGGCCCCTCGCGTTCGAGCCGGTACATCGCTTCGAGATATTCCTCGGTGGATTCGTCGAAATGGGTATGCCCGGCCATCGAACCGTTCGTTCGCGAAAAGGCGTACGAGCCCGCTTACGAGGTCGCGGCCGAGCCGCCCGCGCGCTGCTGCGCCAGGGCCGCGTCCAAGAGCACGTGCAATGCGTTCTTGCGTTCGGCGTGTGCGAAGCTCGCGTCGATGGCGTTGCGCGCGAAACGCGTAACGGCTTCGGGGCCGAGCCACGATTCGACGAGGGCGTATTCTTCATCCACGCTCGTTCCGAAAAAGGTGGGGTCGTCGGCGTCGAGCACGCAGAGCACACCCGCCGCGTCCAACTCCGCGATCGGGTGCGGTCCGCTCCGCGGCGCGGCGCCCGTCAGCGCGTTCGACGTCGGACAGATTTCGAGCGGAATGCGCCGGGCCGCGAGCTCGGTCACCAGCGCCGGATCTTCAACAGCGCGCACGCCGTGGCCGATGCGCTCGGCCAGCAGCACGTCGATCGCGCCGCGCACGCTTTCGGGGCCGGCGGCTTCGCCGGCGTGCGCGACGCAATGCAAACCGTTCGCGCGCGCGTACGCGAAAGCGCCCGCATAGAGTTCGGGCGGGTACTTCGTTTCGTCACCGCCCAGACCGATGCCGACGACCCCGAGTCTTGCGGTTGCAAGTTGAACGGCAATGCGCGCCGTTTCCATGGCGCGTTCCGGGCCGAAATTGCGCGTCAGATCGCAGATCAGTGAAACTTCGGGCCCACCGCGCGCGCGTTCGGTCTCAAGCGCCGCTCGGATCGCTTCCACCGCTTCGCGCACGTCCAAGTCACGATGAAAATACGACCACACCGACGGCGAGATGAAGACTTCCGCGTACGGGACGTTGCGGGTTGCGGCGTCCCGCGCGTAATCGCGCGCGATGCTCGCGTAATCTTCCGGCCCGCGCAAGACCCGGCACGCCTCGGCGAAGGCGAGCAAGAACTCCCCGAAATCCGCGAACGCATAGGTCGCCTCGAGGGGTCCGATCGCCCGCACGCTCTCGACGCCATACTGGGCTGCCAGCCGGCGAAACGTCGCCGCTTGCATCGAGCCCTCGAGGTGGCAATGCAGTTGGACCTTCGGAAGCGCCCGGACCAGATCGGAAATCGACGGCATCGCCCGGAGATTTCCAGCCCCGGGACGGCGTCCCGCTTCAGCGCCCGACTCTTCCAATTGACACTCGCTCGGCCGGACGCTATAGTGAGGGTCGTCCCGGCCGCTCCCGCGCAATCCGTGCGCTCCGCGGCACTAGGACATCCCTGTCCGTCGGCCGCTCCCGCGCAATCCGTGCGCTCCGCGGCACTAGGACATCCCTGTCCGTCGCGGGGTGGAGCAGCCCGGTAGCTCGTCGGGCTCATAACCCGAAGGTCGCTGGTTCAAATCCAGCCCCCGCAACCATGAAAAGCCCGCTTCGGCGGGCTTTTTACTTGCGCGCAATGAGCAACACGGCCTACACCCTAAGTGCCTACCGCGCCTACGAAGCATGCCTTGTGGCCTGCTACTCTTGGGTCGTGATTCGAAGCGTCCAAGCCCTCCGGGCCGTTGCCGCATTGCTCGTGGTTTCGGTTCACCTTGGAAATCCGAACGGTTTTGAAAGCCGCTATCTTTCCAATCCTCACCCCTACACGGAGATGCTTTCGCGAATCGGCTATTTGGGCGTTGACTTGTTCTTCGTGATCAGCGGCTTCGTCATGGTGACAAGCGCTCTCGGGGCAAACGGACGATTGCTCTCGGCTGCAGCCTTCTTGAAGCGGCGCGTCGCCAGAATCTATCCGTCGCTCTGGATCATCAACACCCTGGTGCTCATAGTTTTTATGGCCAAACCATCGCTCGTGAACACGCACAGCAATGTAAAGCCGGATATCCTTGCATCGTATCTCCTCTTACCGCAAGCCGGCAGCCCCCTCGTGCTCGTGGCATGGACGCTCGTTTTCGAAATGTACTTCTACCTCGTGTTTGCATTTGGCCTGATCTGGGGAATGCGGTCGCTCATCGCGGCGCTCGCCGGTTGGGCGGTCATCACGGCTTTTCTCCACGCCTACGTTCAGTCGCCAACGAACACGTATCTGGCCTTTGTATCAAACTCGATCACCTATGAGTTTCTTCTCGGAGTGCTCGTCGGTTTTGTGGCCATGCGGACCATTAGCAAGCTCATAGCAACGGCGGTACTTCTCCTCGGGATGAGCACGACAGTGCTTTTAATCGCGTCTATCGCAGGCAATCGCATTCAGTTTCCCGAGGATTGGTCACGCATTGCTGCAGCAGTTCCACTCGCGCTCGTCGTTCTCGGCGCGGTTGCATTGGAACGTCGCATCGGCTTCTTTACGCCGGCTTCCGCCGTATTGCTGGGGGACGCGTCATATGCCATGTACCTGTGGCATATCCCGGTCCTAACAATTTTGGGATTTGCATTTCGCGCCATTCACGCTCACGGTTCGCTCTTTCAGTTCGGGGCAGTCTTCGCCGCATACGCGATTGTGGTATTCTCGGGCGTGCTGATTTATCGCAATATCGAACGGCCGCTGACGACCCTTTTCCGCCGCGCCCTGGAAAGCCAATCCCGCGCTCGCGCGCCGGCCCTCCTGGACGGCGCCTTCAACCCGTCATCCGGAGCCACGGCGATGGCAGCCAAAGTATCCTGACGAGGCCGATCGGGAAACGCAGGCGGTAACGCAACTCCCACGAACTGCGACGCCGCAAACACGCGGCCTGAGCGGCCCTCCGGAACGAAACACATCGATCCCGTAGGCCGTCGCAAAAGGGATG
>JACRTZ010000192.1 GCA_014304965.1 Vulcanimicrobiota bacterium
CAGCCGCCGGCGACCTGGAGTTCTTCCAAACCTACGAACCCGGCCCGTCGCACGTCGGCATCTATCTCGGTTCGGGCAAGTTCGTCCACGCCTCGAGCCACGGGGTGATGGTCAGCCACATGCGCGACAGTTATTGGGCCTCGCGGTACCTCGGCGCTAAGCGCGTGGTGCAAGCGAAGAGCTAGGGAGGCTCTGAAGAAGTCGTCGCGCCGGTCGCACGATGCCGTGCCCAACAAGGGTTTAGTCGGCGGAACCGCGCCTGCGTCGTCGCCGGCTCAGTTAGGGAGCGCCCCGGCTCTGCGCCCTCGCCGCCTCCTCGCATTCGCGACTCCGGCGACCAAACGACCGATGCGAGGACTTCTTCAGAGCCTTCCTAGCCCTCCCGCGATTGATTTCACGATCGGCTCGGGGCCTCGCGGTAACGCGAGGCTTTTTGCTACCATGAGCGGGATGCTTGAGATACGAGCGGCGCGCGAAGACGACTTGCCCGCCATTTGTGCGATTTACAACGAAGGCATCGAAGATCGCATCGCAACGTTGGACGAGGAAGCGAAGAGTCTCGACTGAGTTGCGCGCGCGTTTTTTCGGCGACCGGCGGGCGCGATATGCGACCCTCGTCGCCGAGCGAGAGGGCGTCGCCCTGGGCTGGGCCGCGCTCAATCCATACTCGGCGCGGGCCGCCTACGATCGCGTGGGAGATCTCTCGATCTACGTTCTCCGAAGCGCGCGCGGCACGGGCGTCGGTTCGCGTCTCTTAGCGGCGCTCGAAGAATCGGCCCGGCGCAACGGGTTTCACAAGATCGTGCTGTTCACGTTTCCGTTCAATGCGCTCGCCCAAGGACTCTATGCCACGCGCGGATTCCGCGAGGTCGGCGTGTTCCGCGAGCAAGGTACGCTCGATGACCGGCCGGCGGACGTCATGGCGATGGAAAAGCTTCTTTAATCCTCGTCGATCGGTTGGACGCGCTTCATGCGCCCCCGTTGCGGCTTCTGCACGCCCGCGATCATCTCTAAGAAAACGGCGCTTTGCTGCAGCAACTCGCCCGCGCGAATGATGGCCGCGCCGAGTTCGCGGGCGCGATCGGCTGCCGATTCGACGCCTTCCGCAGCGCGTTTCACCGAGCGTTTTCGTGTTTTGTTCGCCTTTGAAATTGGTACTTGGCGCGGCATCGTGGCAACCTCCGTTCGTTGCCCCGAGCCGTTCCCACGCGACCGTACCGCCAAACCGCACGCGAGGCTCGTGCCGGTTCATTGTGCGGCTCGAAGGGTACGCTCACGCCGATATGGCGCAATCGAAAGCAAAATCCGCATCGCACGAGTCGTTCCCCGAAGCCCTTCGCGAACTCGCGGGTGAGTTGACCGTCTTACTGCGGCAAGACCTCGAAGACGCGCGTGCGGAGATGGTCGAGAAAGCCAAAGCGGCCGGTATGGGCGCCGGTTTGCTCAGCGCCTCATTTCTGACCGGACTGCTCGCCCTGTTCTCGCTGACCGTGTTCGCGATCGTCGCATTGTGGCTGGTCGTGAAGCTCTGGATTGCAGCCGCGATAGTCGCCGCGTTTTGGATCGTCGTCACCGCCGCCTTGGCGCTGGGCGGAAAACGCAAGTTCGAAGAAGCCGGGCCACCGGTCCCCGAGCGCGCCATTGCCCACGCAAAAGCCGACCTCCAGGCTGTACGAGAAGAGCTCGCCGAGCAAGAGTAGACTTCGCTAAGACGAAGTCCCAGCGCGCCGGCGAATCGAGCGAACGGTCGTTGGGGTGTCGCCAAGCGGTAAGGCAGCGGACTTTGAATCCGCCATTCGTTGGTTCGAATCCAGCCACCCCAGCATTTCCAGCTCCAAAGAGGGGCCTGGTCGTCTCGCTGCGCGAGTTCTGCAGGATGAAGCGAGTCGGCAACGGGACGCCCGCCTGCTGCCGCGAAGGGGCTTGCCATGCAAGATTCGTTGAGCATCGACCTTACGACGCTCGAGGATGGCCGCACGCAAGTTTTTGCGTTGCACGGCAGTCTCGACATCGCAACGTCGCCGAGTTTACGCGCCGCGTTGCTCGAAGCTGCCGAGGGTCCCGGTCAGATATTGGTCGTCGATCTCACGCAATTGGAGTTCTTGGATTCCACCGGGCTCGGCGCGCTTATTGGCGCGCACAGGCGGGCCACCGAACGAAACGGCGCCGTTCGTCTCGTCGTCAAGGAAGGGCAGATCCTTCGGCTCCTTCGGATTACCGGACTGCTGGACGTGCTGCAGGTTTATCCCTCGATGGATGACGCTCTCGCGGAAGGGGCGCGGCTCTCCGGCCTATAGGCCGCGTACGCATCGTCGAGCAACTCGACGACGTGTTTGACTTCAACCGAGCGGCCGGCATCGCGTAGTCCGGCGGCCACTTGCAGCGCGCAACCGGGATTCGCGGTTGCGACGATATCGGGTGAAACGGCGAGCAAATGCTCCACTTTGCGGCGTTTCAGGCGCCCGGACATGTCGGGCTGCGTCACGTTGTAGATCCCCGCGCTGCCGCAGCAAATCGCATTCTCTTCGATCTCGCGGAGCACGACGCCCGGAATTTGCGCGAGCAAACGGCGGGGCGCGGACGCGATGCGTTGCGCGTGCAGCAAGTGACACGGATCTTGATACGCGACGACCGCATCGAGCCGCCCCAGCTCCGGCGAGATCCCGATCGCGTCGAGAAATTCGGTGACGTCGCGCACGCGCTCGGAAAATGCGGCCGCGCGGTCAGCCCATTGCGGATCTGCGGCGAACAGGACGCCGTACTCTTTGAGCGCGGAGCCGCAACCGGCAGCATTGACGACGTACGCGTCCGCGCCGGACCGTTCGAAGGCGGCGATATTGCGTTTGGCGAGTTCGCGACCCATCTCCATTTCGCCGGCGTGGATGGCGATGGCGCCGCAGCACCCTTGGCCGGACGGCGCGACGACATCGCAGCCGGAGCGGTTGAGCACGCGCACCGTCGCGTCGTTGACCTCCGCAAAGGCGACCGTCATCACGCAACCGGCATGTAAGAACGCCGTCGCCTTCGTCGAGCGCGCGTCTCCTCGCCACTGCTGATCGCGCGCCACGAAGAAGCGCCCCGACATGCGCGGCGCTTGCGCCTCGAGCGCCTCGAGCCGGAGAAGCCGCAAGAGGCCCGTTCCGCGCACGAATTTCTGCAAGCCGCTGCGCTGGTAGAAGCGTAAGAGCGCGGCCGCCGCGCGCATCGTACCGAGATTCGAAAACAATAGACCCAGCGTCAACGCGCGGACCGCGCGCTCGCCCGGCGAGCGGTGGACGCCCGTCACGCGCTCGACCTGGGTGCGCGCCGGTTCGAGCAGCTGGCCGTAGAGAACGCCCGAGGGACACACCGCTTCACACGCGCGGCAGTCCAAGCACTCGTGCATTTGATGAACGAATCCGGGGCTCGCGACGTCGAGGCGCCCTTCGTCTACGGCTTTTATCAAGGCGATGCGACCGCGCGGGCTCGACGTTTCGACCAGCGTCTCGAGGTACGTCGGGCAGGTCGGTAAGCACAAGCCGCAGCGGACGCATTGGTCGTAGACGCTCGCGGGCGGGACGTCGGGTGCGGTGAATCCGCGATGCGGCGATTCCGTAGGCATCATGCTTTCAGGCCAGAACGAGTTCGTCATGCCTTTGCGCAGCCGCTTGCTCTTTCCGTTCGCCGCGCTCGTCGCGCTCGGGATTCCCGCCTTGGCCTCGGGCGATCCGGCGCCCGCGCCGGCCACGTCGCCGTCACCGGCGGCGGCCGGCAGCGCCGCGCCTTCCGGTAACCCGAGTCCCTCAGCGACCGTAACCCCGCCGCTTAGGGGCGATCCAACGCGCGGTAAGGGTTTGTTCGCCGACAATTGCGCGACGTGTCACGGCGACAAAGGCGAGGGCGGCTACGGGCCCTCGCTTAAAGGCGCGTCGTCGTCGTGGGTGGTGCAAAACGTCCGTCACCCAAGTCCCGGCATGCCGAAACTTCCACTAGGCGACCAAGAGGTTGCCGACATCGCTGCGTTTGTAAGCACGCTGTAGGGCGCTCGCGGCGGAGCTACAGGCAGAAGGCGTCGGGGCCGCCGGGTTCGGGGAAGATCTTGCCGGGGTTCATGATACCGAGCGGATCAACCGCATCTTTGATCCGGCGCATGAGCGCGAGCGCGTCCGAGCCGACGTCGAGTTCCATAAATTGCTTTTTGAGCAGCCCGATGCCGTGCTCACCCGAAAGCGTTCCGCCGAGCGCGACCGCCGCTTCGAAGATCTCGCGCGCGGCCGTTTTGACGCGGGCCATCTCCTCGGGATTGGCGCGGTCGCAGAGAATGTTCGGATGGAGATTGCCGTCGCCGGCGTGACCGAAGATGGGAATCGTCAAGCGGTTCCGTTCGGCGATCTCGTTGACCGCGCGAATCATGTGCACGATCTCCGATCGGGGCACCGAAATGTCTTCGCCTAATTTGTGCGGCCGTTGCCGCGCGAGCGCCGGAGAGATCGCGCGTCGGGCATTCCATAACGCTTCGCTTTCGGCGGCGTTCGCGGCGACCTGAACAGCCGTCGCACCGTGCGCACGCGCAATGCGCTCGATCTCGGCGAGGTCGCCGTCGAGCGACGGCTCGTGATTGCCGTCCACCGCAAACAGCAGCATCGCTTCGGACAGAAGCGGCAGGCCGGCGGGTTGCAGTTCTTCGACGCAGCGCATGGTCGTGCGATCCATCAACTCGATCGAGGTCGGCAAGAGCCCGGCCGATCCGATTGCGACGACCGTCGCTGCGGCGTCTTCGATTCGCTCGAATGCGGCGCTCGCAGTTTTCAGAAAGCGCGGTTTCGGCAAGAGCCGCAGCGTGATCTCGGTGATCGTTCCGAGCGTCCCCTCGGCGCCGGTGAAGAGCGCGCGCAAATTGTACCCGGTGACGTTCTTGACCATCTTGCCGCCGGTTCGAATGATCTCGCCTGCGGGCAACACGACCTCGAGGGCGGCGACGTAGTCGCCGGTCACGCCGTATTTGAGGCAGCGGGCGCCGCCGGCGTTCTCGGCGACGTTTCCGCCGATTGCCGACTGTTTGAGGCTCGAGGGGTCCGGCGGGTAGAAGAGGCCGCGCGCCTCGACCGCACGTTGCAAATCGGCGTTGACGACGCCGGGCTGCACGACAGCCGCCGCGTTGACTTCGTCGATCTCCAAAATGCGGTTCATGCGCATGATGCCGAGTACGAGGCTGCCTGCGAGCGGTACCGAGCCGCCAGATAGTCCGCTGCCCATCGCCCGCGGGGTAAGCGCGATGCGCTCACGCGTCGCGACGCGATGAATTGCGGCCACCTGCGCCGTCGTTTCCGGCAAGACGACGGCCAGCGGACGGCTCTGATACCAGGTCCCGTCGTAAGCATAGGCCAGAAGATCTTCGTCGGCGGTCAGGACGTGGCGTTCGCCGACGATGGACTGGAGTTCCGTAATGAGACCGCTGCGCTCCACCGGCGCTGACTTCCGGCCTTGCGCGCGCGCGCCTTCGCCCCGACGGCCCGGGCCGCGGTGACGGGAACGCCACCCGGCCTGCGATAAGTTCAAGGACGTGAGAACTTCGAGCCCGCGATGGCACTGAGCAAAGACGGAGCGGTCTTGCGCTTGTCGCCGCGCGACAATATCGCGGTCGCGCTCAAGCCGCTCGACGTTGCCGCGCCGATCGAGGTGGACGACGTCAGCGTGAGCGCGTCGCAAGCGATACCGATCGGCCACAAAGTCGCGCTCCTCGAAATTCGCCAAGGCGATCTGGTTCTCAAGTACGGCCAGACGATGGGGCGCGCTACCGTCGCGATCGCGCCGGGAGAACACGTCCACGTCCACAACGTGGAAGGGTTACGCGGGCGCGGCGACCTTGCCGCTGGAAAGGCAACCGCGTGACCTTCGAAGGGTATCACCGGCCCAACGGAACGGTCGGCGTACGGAATCATGTCTTGGTCATTCCATCGGTGATGTGCGCGAATCACGTCGTCGATCGCATCGGCCGCAAGTTAACCGACGCGATCGTCGTGCAGCACCCCACCGGCTGTTCGCAGGTCGGCGCAGATTTCGAACAGACAAAACGGACGATGGCCGGTTTTGCGGCCAATCCAAATGTAGCCGCGGTCCTCGTTGTCGGTCTCGGCTGCGAAACGAACGAGAGCAAGGCGCTCGCGCACGAAATCGCTGCTCGCGGCCAACGCGTCGAAGTGATCGGCATCCAAGAGAGCGACGGAACCACCAATACGATCGCGCGCGGCATCGAGTTGACGTCGCAGATGCTGCGTGAAGCGGAGCGCTGGGAACGCCGCGCCGCGGGCTTCGAGCACCTGATTCTGGGCACCGAGTGCGGAGGCAGCGACACGTTTTCGGGCATCACCGCAAACCCGGCGCTCGGACGCGCGGCCGACCGCGTCGTCGCCGAGGGCGGCACCGTGATTCTCGCGGAGATTCCCGAACTCGTCGGCGCGGAGCATTTGCTCGCCGAGCGTTCCGACGATGCGGTCGCGCGTCAGCTCTACGAATTGATCGCGCGCGTCGAACGCCGTGCCGCCGACATGGGCGTGGACATGCGCTACGGCAATCCCACGCAAGGCAATATCGCAGGCGGCTTGACGACCATTGAAGAGAAGTCGCTCGGCTGCATTTACAAAGGCGGGTCGACCCGGCTGCGCGAGGTCGTCGAATACGCAGAGCGTCCCACCTTACGCGGTTTGGTGGTCATGGATACGCCGGGACAAGACATCGAGCAATTGACGGGCATGGTGGCCGGCGGCGCGCAGGTCGTCGTGTTCACGACCGGCCGCGGCACGCCCACCGGCTCGCCGATCGCACCCGTCATCAAAGTGGCGACCAACAGCGGCATCTTCGAGCGCATGCGCGAGAACCTCGACGTGAACGCCGGGACGGTCGTGGACGGCTCGAAGACGCTCGACGAAGTGGGTGACGAGATCTTTCGCTGGGTTGTAGAAGCCGCCGGCGGCCGTAAACCTGCTGCCGAGGAACTCGAGTTCCGCGATTTCGCAATCAATCGGATCGGCCCGTCGTTCTAGCGAAGCGTAGGATGCATGAGAGCGGCCTAAGACCGTGAGCGGGGACAAGGTTCTCCCCGCGCGGTAAGGCCCGCGCGTTCCAGCGCCGATATCCGAAAGGATGGACTCCGAGCGGCGCAGCCGGCGCCTCTTCGACGGGATTTTTGCGGACGGGTTCGCGCTGATGCGCGAACGCTGGATGGTCTATGGCGCGATGATGGTGGCCTGCGGCATTTCCGCCGCGACCGTCTATCAGCACGCGAGTCTCTTGAAAACCTTCGCGACCGGGGACCTCGGCTCGGTCGTCCGATCGCAACCGCTCAACATCGTGCTGATGTCGGCCTTGGTCGCCATCTTTTTCGTCTTGCCCTCGGCCCTGCGCAAGCTCGACACCAAATTCCGGATGACGACCGCGCGCGCGATTATGACGGTCGCGATGATCGTCTGCGTCGGGGTGGCAACCGATCTCGGTTATGCGGCCGCGTTCATTCCGGGCATCGTGATCGGCGTTCTGATGTCGCAGGCGCTGATCAATGCGCTCTTACGAACCGGCGAAGGCGCAACCATGAGCGGAGCGTTCGCGACGATCTACGACTCGATGCGCGGCTCGGTGACCCAAACGCGTTCGCATTTTGCGACGACCTTCGGAGTGCTTGCCGCCTCGCTTGCGATTCTCGGCATCCCGTTTTTCTTCGGTTTGTGCGCGATGCTCGTTCTCGACGTGATCGTGCCGCGCTCGTTAATCCTGACGGCGCCGCTGCTCTTCGCGCAATTCATCTATTGCGAGTGCGTCCGCTATGCGCTCATCGTGCGCTGGTACCGGCGCCTCGACGCCGAGCAGAAGCACCCGATTCTTTCGATGGTTCGCGCAGCCTAACGGGGCCCTAGAGGGGGCCGCTCGCGCGGGCGGCGGAGTAAGGCGCATGGATCAAGCGCTGCGCTCCAACAGTTCCGTGCTGCTCGACGGACGCGACCGCGCGGCGGCGCGCTCGATGCTCAAGGCGGTCGGCTACACCGACGCCGATCTCTCCAAGCCGATCGTTGGGATTGCGAACACCTGGACCGAGACGATGCCGTGCAATTTGAACTTGCGCGACTTGGCCGAGCACGTCAAACGCGGCGTGCGCGAGGCCGGCGGCACGCCGATGGAATTCAATACGATCGCGATTTCCGACGGCATAACCATGGGCACGGAAGGGATGAAAGCCTCGCTCGTGAGCCGGGAAGTGATCGCGGATTCGATCGAACTCGTCGGGCGCGGCCATATGTTCGACGCACTCGTTGCGCTGGTCGCCTGCGACAAGACAATTCCCGGCGCGGCAATGGCGCTCGTGCGCCTCAACGTTCCGTCACTGATCCTCTACGGTGGTTCCATCGCGCCTGGTCGCTGGAATGGGCGCGACCTGACCGTCGGAGACGTGTTCGAAGCAATTGGCGCCCACGCGGCCGGGACCATTGACGATGAGGAACTCAAAGCGATCGAAGATCGCGCCTGCCCCGGCGCGGGGGCCTGCGGGGGCCAATTCACGGCCAATACGATGGCGACGGTGATGGAGTTCATGGGACTCTCGCCGACCGGCAGCGCGTCGCCCGGCGCGACGGATCCGCGTAAGGAAACGAAAGCCTACGAAGCCGGGCGGCTGGTGATGGACGTGCTGCGGCGCAACGTTCGCCCGCGCGATCTCTTAACGCGCGACGCGTTCGAAAACGGGATAGCTGCCGCCGCCGGAACGGGCGGCTCGACCAACGCCGTGCTGCACTTGCTGGCGCTGGCTCGCGAAGCTGGCGTTCCCCTCACGCTCGACGACTTCGACACTGTGAGCCGCCGAACGCCGATCGTTGCCGACCTGCGGCCCGGTGGAAAGTATGTCGCGCTCGATGTGGATCGCGCCGGCGGTATCCAGCTGATTGCAAAGCGCATGGTTGAGGGCAACCTGGTTCACGGCAGTGCGGCGACGCTTGCCGGCACCACCCTTGCCGAGAGCGTTGCAGGTGCGCAAGAAACCCCCGGGCAGACCGTCGTGAGCTGCGCGGGCCGGCCGTTCCACCCTTCGGGCGGGCTCGTGATCCTTCGCGGAAGCCTCGCCCCGGACGGAGCGGTCGTGAAAGTTGCGGGCCACGAACGGGAGCGGCACGCGGGCCCGGCGCGGGTGTTCGATCGAGAAGAAGAAGCGATGCGCGCGGTCGAGAGCGGCGCCATCAAGGCCGGCGACGTGGTGCTGATCCGCTACGAGGGCCCGCGCGGCGGTCCCGGTATGCGCGAGATGCTTGGCGTGACGGGGGCCATCGTCGGCGCGGGCCTTGGCGAAACCGTTGCGCTCGTGACGGACGGCCGCTTTTCCGGCGCGACGCGCGGGTTAATGGTCGGACACGTCTCGCCCGAAGCAGCGGTCGGCGGTCCGATTGCGGCCGTTCGCGACGGCGATCGGATCACGATCGATATCGAGAACCGCTCACTCTCGCTCGACATTGCGGACGCGGACGTCCGCGCGCGCTTGGAAAGCTGGCGAAAACCGGAGCCGCGCTATCGCAGCGGCGTGTTCGCGAAGTACGCCGCGATGGTCGGGTCCGCATCCGACGGCGCGATAACGGCGCCCGAATGGGAATAAGCTAAACATGGCGATCACGCGAGTCCTCGCAGCGGCTCTTGCCGTGCTGATCTCGACACCTGGCGCGGTTGCCGCCGCGGCTCCCGGCGACGAACTGCAAGCCATCGCGGCGCGTGGGCGCGCGCTGTACGCGTACGACATCGCGGCGGCCAAAGCGAGCGACTCGGTCGTCGCGCTCAAACCGGATGTGTCGAAGATGGGCGTGTTCGTCGGGCGACAAACGCAGAGTGGCTGGACGTTCGATTTCGGCAAGTTAAGCGACGACGGCAACGCGTTCTTGACGGCGTATCGCGCCGTGCAATCGGTCGGCGATCAGGCGTTTTCGGCGACGGAGAACGCACCCCCGATGATCGACTCGGATTTCGATGCCTCAGCGGCGCGCGCAATCGCGCTCGCACGCGCAGACTTCGGGCCGTGGACGCGCCCGTACAACTACGCCGTCATTCCGCGCGACCACGACTCGATGTACGTCTATTTGTATCCGGCTCAAACCGGCAAGCTCCACCCGCTGGGTGGCGACGTGCGATATCTGATCAGCGCTGATGGTCGCAAGATGTTGGAGAATCATCGGATGCACAAGGCGATCTTGGAGATTCCGATGCCTGAACGGGAAGGCCTGACGTTGACCGGCTCGGTGCACAACGATCTTTTTTCAAACGTTCCGGAAGACACCGACGTGTTCCACGTCTTGATACGACGGCCATTGCTGCCGGACTTCGTGTCGGCCGGCGGGAGAATGTTCTTGATCAAGACCGACGGCTCGATCGAAGACAAGGGGGCGGCCCGCTGATTCCGCGAGGAGCGCGGCGCTCGGGCGTGAAGTGACCGCAGCCATGACCGACCCCGCCCTCGCTACCGAATATCGCCTAACGACCGAGGAGGGGCTCAAGCGCTTCATCGCTCGCGTGCTCGAAAAGGTTGGGGTCGCCGCACCCGACGCACACGTCGTCGCCGACGTGCTCGCCGCTTCCGATCTGCGCGGCATCGAGTCGCACGGCGTTGCACGCCTCGAATCGTACTACGTGTCGCGCATCAAGAGCGGCAAGATGGAAGCGAAGCCCGACGTAACGGTGCGCCGCGAAACGCCCACCTCGATCGTGCTCGATGCGGGCAATGGTCTCGGTCATCCGGTTTCAAAACGCGCAATGCTGGCCGTCATCGAGAAGGCCAAAGAGCGCGGGGCCGCCTTCGGCGCGGTGCGCAATTCAAACCATTACGGCATCGCGGGCTATTACGCCATGCTCGCTCTCGAACACGACATGATCGGCATCGCTTCGACCAACACGGTGCGCTACGGCGCGCCGACGTTCGGCAAAGGCTTGATGCTCGGCACGAACCCGCTCGCGTTCGCCATCCCCGCGGGCAAAGAGCCGGCCTTCGTCCTCGATTTCGCGACCACGACGGTGCCGCGCGGTAAACTCGAAGTGTACCAGCGCAAGGAGAAGCCGCTCAATCCGGGTTGGGCGATCGATGCCGAGGGACACCCGACGACGTCCGCTCCCGAGGCCCTCAAGGGCGCACTCTTGCCGCTCGGGGGCTTCGGGATCGACAACGGCGGCCATAAGGGCTACGGGCTCGGACTGTTGGTGGATATCATCTGCGGTGTGCTCTCCGGCGGCGCGTTCGGCAACGAATTGCCGCTGCCCAACCAGCCTGCCGAGCCCGGCAAGATCTCGCATTTCTTCGGTGCTTTTCGCGTCGACGGTTTCCGCGACGTCACCGATTTCAAGCGTGACATGGACGAAGAACTGCGCGCATTCAAGAGTTCAGAACACGCCCCCGGCGCAGAACGTGTCTACGTCGCCGGTGAAATCGAACACGAAAAGACGCTCGCGCACCGGCGCGACGGAATCCCCGTCCACGCCAAAGTCTGGAACGGCCTCGAGAAGATGGCCGGCGAACTCGGTTTACCGTTCGACATTGAAAGGACCTGAAATGGCGACGACCACTGCCCGCGTCAAAGCGATCGACGCATCGTACTACTACGTCAAAGACATGGATCGCGCGAGGAAATTTTACCAAGACTTACTTGGCTTCGAGCCTTCGATGACGTACGAATCCATGGTGACCGAATGGTCGTTTCCGGGCGGCGAATCGTTCGGACTGTACAAAGCGCCCGAAGACGAAGGCTTTCATCCAGGCGGCGGCTTGATGTTCCAAGTGGAGGACGTGCCCGGCACGGTCGAGTCGCTGAAAAAACAGGGCGTCAAGTTCATGGGAGAAGGCCACGTCGAAGAGACGCCCGGCTGCCACATGGCGTTCGGTCACGACACCGAGGGCAACGGGTTCATTCTCCACAAGCGCAAGTAGCACGCTTGGCGGGCGGTCGCTTGCGGCCGCTCGCCTCGCCAGGCTGGCCGCTAAGGCGGCGCGAATCGGTTCGCCAATGATTCACGTGAGCGTCGGCTCGCCGGCCGGGACGTACAACGTGGGAAATCCGGCGTTCTTTCGTTACGTGCTCCGCCTTTCGGACATGGGG
>JACRTZ010000236.1 GCA_014304965.1 Vulcanimicrobiota bacterium
GCCTCGCGCTCGCCGCGCAGATCGTCGGCAGCAAGCTTGGCACCAAGGTCATTTACGTGCAGCACGGCTCATTCGATACGCATGCCGCGCAAAAGGGCACGCAAGACCGGCTCTTGCGCGAACTGTCGGACGGCATCAAAGCCTTCTACGATGATCTCGCCGCGCACGGCAACGATCGGCGCGTGCTCACGATGACGTTCTCCGAATTCGGTCGGCGCGTCGCCGAAAACGCGAGCCGCGGTACCGATCACGGCGAAGCAGGGCCGATGTTCCTCATCGGCGGTGGCGTCAAGGGCGGCATCTATGGCGACCATCCGTCGCTCGACGATCTCGACAACGGCGACATCAAGTACACGGTGGACTTCCGCAGCGTCTATGCGACCATCGTCGAGAAGTGGTTCGGACGCCCCTCGACCGGCATCATCGCCGGCTCGTTCCCGACGATGGCCATGCTCGCCTAAGGTCGCTGCGCCGCACGCGGCAAGCGGCGCGCACTGGACCGGCAATGTGCTCGACCGCCCCTTCAGGACAACGAGAAGACGAGAGGGTAGGCCCGCCTTTAGGGAAGATATGCACATATGGACGAAACCGCGTATTTTCCCGGCCGAACCGAATCGCTCGTTCGGACCGTGACCGCCGCTGAGGTCGAGGCCTTCGCCAAGGCCACGGGCGACGTGAATCCCGTCCACCTCGACGAAGCGTACGCCCAGGGAACGCGGTTCGGGCACCGGATCGCCCATGGAATGCTCGCGGCGTCCTACATTTCGGCCCTTTTGGGCACGCAATTTCCGGGGCCGGGCACGATTTACGTCAGCCAGGCCCTGAATTTTTTGAAGCCGGTCTATCTGGGCGACACCCTACGCGTCTCGGTCACCGTGACCAAGTTCCGGGCCGATAAGGCCATCCTGACGCTCGAAACGGCCATCCAGAATCAGCGGGGCGATAAGGTCCTGGCAGGTGAGGCCGTTTGCTTGGTGGGCGACGTAGCTTCCCAACCTCGGCGGGCCGTCTCGGGCGCCGCGGCCGACTAAAAGCGCTTGCACGGAGTCGCATCTATGTGTAAAATGCACCTATCGGTATGAAGAACGCAGTGGGACCCCGGGGCGCCGCTCCGGACGGCAACGATGAAGATCGGGCCGACTCGACTCACGGCAAGGCCGAGGCGGGGTTGCCCCCGCGTGGTACGCCCAAAAACTACCTGATGGCGTGGCTCCTCGTGATGCTCAAAGATATCAACCTGCACGGTTACGAGATCATGCGAGCGCTCAAGGACAACTTCGCCGTCGTATCCGACCCCGGGACGGTCTATCGCGCGCTGCGACAACTCGAGCGCGACGGTTACATCACCTCGTGGTGGGATCCGAAAGAGCAGGGACCGGCTCGGCGGATGTACACGCTGACCGACACCGGAAGCGACGCTCTCAAAATGTGGAGCTCCGCGCTTGAGCAGTACCGCACCAACCTCGACGCGTTCTTCAGCCTCTACACCGGAGCGTGGACGAAAGAACATCCCCGCTCCAAACCCGAGGAGTAAAGAATGAGTCGCCAAGAAACGATCGAGTCGACGTCGAGCTACGTCGAACTCGCGAGCCAAGCTTACGGTCTTTTCGTCGACGCCGCAGCGTCGGCCAACCAGCGCGCGCTGGGCTACTGGAAATCGCTCTACGAGATCACGTCGCGCCCCTACGCCTCGACCGCCGTGGAGAATGCGGTTCGCGAGAACTTCGATCGTGCGAACCAAGTCGTGTCGCTAACGATCAACGAACTGCAAGCGAACGGCGCAAAGTCGGCCGAACTGGCCGAGAAGCTGTCCGCGCATGCCGCCAAGGTCCAGGATTCCGCGAGCACCGCGTTCCGCGGCGTCGTGAGCACCGGCATCTCGAACATGAACTTCGTGAAAGATTCGACCGCGCAGCAGTTCGAAGACCTCACCAAGCGCATGGACGAAATGCAGACCCGCACCGCAGCGGCCGTCTCGAACAACTAAAACTTCCTATCGTCAGGAAGGGCCGGCAGCAATGCCGGTCTTTTTTTGTTTTTGAGCGGGGCCGTTAGATGAGGAAGGGCTTGAGCGCGTCCTCGTTCCAAGCGATGCCGGCACCCGGCGCGTCGGCGATGATCGCGTTGCCATTTTCGATGCGAACGGGCTGCTGCAGAATGGGTCCTGCGTGATCGAGGTATTCGAGCCACTTGCACGTCGGCGTCACGGCCAGCGCGTGCAGGCTGTATTCTGGAAAGGCGTGACTGGAAACCGGCAGGCCGGCGGCTTCAGCTAAGGACGCCGCGCGCATCCAGCCGGATATTCCGCCTAATTTCATCACGTCGAGCATGAGGTGATCGGACGCGCCGGCTTCGATCAACTTGGCGATGTCGTGCGGGCCCCAGCAGTTTTCGCCGAGTTGAATTGCCGTCTTCGCCGAGGCTGCGATGCGCGCATGGCCGCTGTAATCGTCGAAACGCGTGGGCTCTTCGATCCAGTACAAACCCTCGTCGTCAAGCACGCGCGCGCGATCGATCGCCTCGGCGACCGATAAACTTTGATTGTAGTCCACCATCAAGCGCGCATCCGCGCCGATCGCCGATCGCACCGCACGAATCGTCTCGAGGTCGGCGGCAATATCGCTGCGTCCGATCTTGACCTTCAGCGCCTTGAATCCGCGCTCGAGCAGTTCCTCAGCTTCCGCAGCGGCGCCGCTCGGGCTCATCGTGCGCAGGCTTGCGTAGGCGGGCACCGCTTTCGGCGTGCCGCCGAGCAGCGACACGAGCGGTACGCCGCAGGCTTTCGCGCGCGCGTCCCAGAGCGCCATGTCGAGCCCGGCGAGCGCGATCGTCACCAATCCTTGGGAACCGACGAGCCGAAAGTGGCGCTCGAGTTTGCGCTCGATGCTTGCCGGCGACGCGTCCTCGCCCTTGACGAGCGGTTCGAGGTCTGCGGTCAAGGCGGCGAGTGCTCGCAACGCCGTCGGCGTGTAACAACGGATGTACGAACTGCCTTCGACGCCTTCTTCGGTCGCGACATCAACGAGTACGAGGGGCGTCGTGTGCATGACGCCGCTCGCGGTTTCCATCGGTTTGAGAAGCCGCAGGTCCAGCGCCCGAACGCGCAACGAGCGGATGGTGAGTTTCTTGGGGGTGGGCATGCTCGTCGCGTTTCGTCGTCCGGACGCTCGGCTGCTTCATCGCGACAGACTAACTGCATTTCGCCCTGGGGACTGTCGGCGCACGGTTCCGAACCCCGCCGCATGGATATCAAAGCGCGTCCCAAGGCGGAAACACCGGCGACCGGCACCGCTCCCGATCCCAGCCACGCGCAACCGCTCCTCGGCCGCGTCGCCGTCGTGACGGGCGGCTCGCGCGGCATCGGCGCGACGATCGCAAAAGAATTGGCCGCTAGCGGCGCGACGGTAGTGGTGAACTACGTGCGCGGCGCCGAGGCCGCGGCCGGCATTGTCGCCCAAATCGAAGCGGCCGGCGGCCACGCCGGAACCGAAGGCGCCGACGTCTCGGACTTCGATCAGGTCGGCGCGATGTTCGGGCGCGTCAAAGAAAAGTACGGACGCCTCGACGTGCTCGTCAACAATGCGGGCATTCTGCGCGACCGCACCTTCAAGAAGATGTCCATCACGGACTGGCACGAGGTTATCAATACCAACCTTTCGAGTGTGATGTACTGCTGCAACGTCGCGGTGCCGATGCTGCTCGACAACGGCTGGGGACGCATCATCAACATCTCGTCCTTCGTGGGGCAGATGGGAAATTTCGGCCAGGCGAATTACTCCGCCGCCAAAGCCGGCATTCTCGGTTTTACCAAGACCCTCGCGATCGAGCTGGCGCGCTACAATATCACCGTCAACGCCGTGTGCCCGGGTTTCGTCGAGACCGAAATGTGGAGCTCGGTGCCCCCGAATATCCAGGCGAAGATCCTCGAGCGCATTCCCATGCACCGAGTCGCCAAAGCCGAAGAGATCGCGCGCGGCGTACGTTTCTTAGCGGTGGAGGGCGATTACATGACGGGCCAATCGTTGAACATCAACGGCGGCGTGTACATGGGTTGGTAACCCGCTCGACGCCACGCAAGCGCGGTTCGACGGTGCGCCTCGACCGAATCGTGCCCGCGCTGATGGTTGCCCTGTTTGCGCTATCGATCCACGCGCAGGTCGCGGCGGACGAGGTTCCAAGCGTTGCGAGCATTCGCGAGAAAGTCCTAAAAGCCGCAGGGCCGGCGCCCGAATCTTGGCGGGAGACCGATGAAACACGGTCATCCGACGACACCGTTACCGTCGAGCACAATTTCCGCGTCGGAAAAGATTATCGCTTCATCGCCGATAAGGGCCCATTTCACACCGAGCGAGGCGTCAAGAATGGCGTCGCTTGGCACATGAACGACAACGGTCAAGTCGTCATCGACCAACCGGATCCCGGCGAAGCGACGCCCGAGAAAACCACGACCACGGTAACGGCCATCCACGCTCCGATCGAAGGGTTTGTGATCGCGACGTTCAATGCGCGCGGTCACGGCGTCAAGGATTACATCGACGCCACGGCTTGGACCAGTGAAGTTTGGGCGCTCCCACATCTACGTTCGCGTGATGATCGCCGGGCGCGGACTGGACTTCGTGCTCGATACGGGGGCGAGCGGCATTACGATCGATGCGGCCGTCGGGCACGAACTTGGCCTTCAGGAATATGGGAGACGATCCGCCGTGACGGCCGGCAGATATACGACGGCACGTACCATCGTACCGGAAATGCGCATTGGAACGCTGACGATGAAAAACGTGGCGGTTCAAGAGATTCCGCACGGCTGGCAGACGGCTTCCGACGTGAAGGAAGTAGGACTGCTCGGGTTCGATTTTCTGGCGGAGCTCGGCGTGACGATCGATTACGAGCGCCAGCGAGTTACGGTCGTGCCCGGCACCGAATATGTGGCGCCGACGGACCGCCACATGATTCCCTTAACGGTGCGCCTGGGCACCGGGCAACCGCGCACTGATGTGACGATCAACGGCGCGCTCGGCGAGCGTTGGGTGCTCGATACAGGGGGCGCCGGCACGTTCCTCATCTTCGATTATTTTGCGCGACGGCATCCAGAAGCGCTGAAAAACAGCGAGGGCGCTCGAGATACCCACGAGCCGAAGCTTTATGGAGTTGGTGGCCCTATACCGACTCAGTCATATCAGATCGCTGCACTAAAACTTGGAACGGTGACGTTCCGGGATTTCGCCGGCTATCGCGTCATGGGCGCGACGGCCTACGCTTCCACCGACGACGGGATCATCGGCGCGGAATTTTTGCGACTCTTTACGGTCGGACTCGACTACGGACAAAGCCGAGTTTACCTGGTTCCGAGCCGTGCGACCCGAGCCGCGATGGGAATTCGCGATTGAGGTCGCCGAATCTCAGTCGTGGAGGCCACAGGTGAAAGCATGGCTGTGGACGACGGTGACGAGCATTACGATCGTCATCAGCTTTGTGCTCCTCTACCAAACATCGCTCAAGAAATGGGCCGGGAGGCGCACCGCCGTGTTGGGTTCGGCGATGCTCGCGATCCTCGTCGTCGGGCCTTTCGCAATCCGCAACGGCTTCAATTTCAACGTCATGTACGGGGTGCTCTGGGCATCAATGCTCGCCTCGGGGCTGTCGCTCGTGTTCGATCATTCGTCGAGGCGAAGCCGCAAGATTTGAACGTTCCGTCCGGTTCGCACGGACCGGGGAGCAAGCGGGCCGAACGGCGTGGGAATGATTTCGGTTCGATTTCTGGGCACCGGCGGCGCGCGCTTCGTCGTCGCTCGGCAAATTCGGGCGTCCGGCGGGATGTGGTTCAGGTTCGGTAGCGAGCAGGGTGGAGCGGTCACGCAAATCCACGTGGACCCGGGTCCCGGCGCGCTCGTGCGCGCCCTCTCGAGCGTTCCGCCGTGCGAGCCGCGCGAACTCGATGCGATCGCGCTCTCGCACAAGCACCTGGACCATTCAGGCGACGTCAACGCGATGATCGAAGCGATGACGCAGGGCGGCTGGCGTAAACGCGGCGCGCTCTTGGCGCCACGTGACGCGTTCGAAGGCGAGCCCGTCATCTTTCCGTATGCGGCGCGCTTCGTGCCGACGCACCACGTGCTCGAAGAGCGGTCGGGACCGTATCTCATCAACGACGTCGAAGTCCGCACGTCCGTTCGCCATCATCACGGTGTCGAGACGTACGGGTTCAACTTCACCCACGCCGGCACGACCGTATCCTACCTTCCGTGCGGCCGGTATTTCGATGGGTTGATCGACGACTATCGCTCGCACGCACCGGACGCGCTCATCATCAACGTGCTACGGTATCGCGACTCGATGGACGTGGATCACATCACGTTCGACCAGGCGCGGGACGTCATCGCGGGCGTTCGGCCGAGGGTCGCTGTCCTCACCCACTTCGGCACGAAAATGCTCGAGCGCGATCCGCCGAAGCTGGCGCGCGAACTCGAAGACGAACTCGGACTCAAGGTGTTCGCCGCGTATGACGGCTGGACGCTCGACGTCTCGACGGAAATTGCGGCTGCGCTTGCTTGACGTCGAGATCGCCGAGGTACGGCCGGAACGAACCGGCGGTTTCCGGCGCGAACACGCACGCGAGGCTGCTTCGACGCTCTGGGGTTTCACCGTGATCCCGCAAGAACAGCGACACGAATTCGCCGCAATCGAGGGCGACGAGGTGCGCGGTGTGCTTGCAGTGCGCATCTCCGCGTCGCTCGCGCACGTCGAATCGCTGGTGGTTGCTACGGAATACCGCCGGCGAGGTATCGGGCGCCGCTTGCTCGCACGTGCTGAAGAGATAGCGAACTACTACAATTGCCATAAAGTGACGCTCGAGGTACCTGCCGTCGGGCCGGCACGCGGCTTTTTCGAGGCGTGCGGCTACAAGACCGAGGCCGTGTTGCCCCAACACACCTTCAAGAAGGACGTTGCCGTCCTACGAAAATTCTTGCTATAGGATTCGCGTAAGCCGCTGAGAAGCGAACCTCCATGCAGGACATCGAAGAGTTGCTCCGTCTTCCCTCACCCGCGCCCTTTCCGCAATCGCTCGCGTTCGACGGAGAGTGTCTATGGATGGGATCGCGAGAAACGCGACGATTGTACTGCATCGATGCGCGCCGCTGGACGGTTCGCGAAGAAGTGCAGGCGCCGGGTACGCCGTGGGGCATGACGGTTGTGGGCGACGAACTGCGCGTCGTGTGCGGCGAAACCGACGAGGACAACCGTATCATTCGGCGCTTCGTGCCGGGGCACGGTTTCAAAATGCACGATGCCATTCCGTGTCCGGACGACGCAGGCTCGCAACTCTCGTACGACGGCGACCGGCTCTATCTGAGTCAATGGTACAACAAGCGCATCCTCTCGCTTGACGAGCAGGGTCACATCGGTACGGTCATCGACCTGCCGCATCAGATCGCCGGTCACGTCGTCGTTGACGGCTGTTTCTACGTTTTGACGACCGAAGACAAAGAAAAAGACTATTGGCTGACGCGGGTCGACGCGCGCAACGGCTCGCCCAAGATCGAGGACATCGCGCGGATCCCGTTCCCGGGCCGGGCGCTCGCGTACGACGGCGAGCACTTCTGGACCAACCATCGCGAAGCGCACGAGATCGTGTCCTTCGCCCGGCCCGCCGCGTAGCGGCCAATCGAGGGCGATTCCAGCCGAGTCTTGAAACGGTAGCGATTGCACCTCGCTCAGTGGATTCGGGGAGCCATTTGATCGTCAACGATATCGAGATCATGTTCGGGGGGCAGGCCGGCGACGGCAGCCTTACGACGGGCGACTTGATCGCCGGCGTTTTCAAGCGGATGGGGCTGGAAGTCTACACGTATAAGGACTTCCCGTCGCGCATTCGCGGCGGACATACGAACTACGTCATTCGCGCCGGCCGCCACCCGAACTACGGGATGGCCGATTTCGTGGACGGCTTGGTTGCCTTCGATCTCGAAGCGGTCGAGGCACATATTGAAGAGATGCGGCCGGGCGGCTTCGTCATTTTCGACAACACGTCCGAAACGGTGCCCGACCATGTCAAGCGTCCGGACGTTACGTGGTACGAGATTCCGCTCGCCAAGATCGCGAAAGAAGACCTCGGCCTCGAACTCGTTCGCAATACGATTTCGCTCGGCGTGCTCGGCGCGCTGATCGGCATGGACCCGCAAATCATGCGAACCGATGTCACCGGCGTGTACAAGCGCAAGGGCGACAAGGTCGTGGATATCAACATGCGCGCGATTCAGGCGGGCGAAGATTACGTCAAAGCGCATTTTGCCGAGTGGCCGAGCGGTTACGCGCTCGAAGCCGCTCGAGACGGCGAACGCCTTCTCATGATGGGCAACGACGCGATCGGCTATGCGTCGCTCGTTGCGGGCTGCCGGTTCATCGCTGGTTATCCGATCACGCCCGCGACCGACATCCTTGAATGGATGGCGAAGTATGGTCCCAAGTACGGCGCCGTCACCATCCAGGCCGAGGACGAACTCGCCGCGATTACGATGACGCTCGGTGCGTCCTTTACGGGCGTGCGCGCGATGACCGCAACCTCGGGGCCGGGTCAAGCGCTCATGACCGAAGCGATCGGCCTGGCGGGCGTGCTCGAGATTCCGGTCGTGGTCGTGGAATGTGCGCGGACCGGTCCGTCCACCGGGATGCCGACGAAAACCGAACAATCCAATCTCAATCACTTAGTTTTTTCCGGACATGGCGAAATTCCAAAGATCGTAATTTCGCCCGGCACCGTCGAAGATTCGTTCTACCTTACGGCGCTGGCGTTCAACCTCGCCGAAAAATATCAGATGCCGGTGTTCGTGCTGACCGAACAAGCGTTGTGTCAGAGCAAGGCGACGTTGCCGGTCCTCGATCTTTCGCGCGTGAAAATCGACCGTGGCAAACTGCAGACCGATCCCGTCGTGTTCGGCGAGTACAAGCGGTTCGCGTTCACCGAAGACGGCGTCTCGCCGCGCGTGATTCCGGGCGTCGAAGGCGGCATGCACCTCGCGCCGGGTTCCGAACACAACGAACTCGGCGTCATCACCGAGAATCCGAAAAATCGCGCGCGCATGATGGAAAAGCGCATGGGCAAGATGGTGTCTGCGAAGCCCGACCTGCCGGCCCCGCTCGTGCACGGCGACAAGAACGCACGCATCGCCGTGATCGGCTACGGTGCAAATCGCGGCCCGATCGTCGAGGCGCAAACGCGTCTGGCGGCGGCCGGCACGGCGACGAAGTTTCTCGAGATGCGCACGCTCTGGCCGTTTCCGGAAGAAGAAGTTCGCGCGTTCATCGAGGAAACCGATCACGTCTTCGTCGTCGAGAACAACTTCACGGGCCAGCTGGAACGGCTCGTGCGCTACGTCGTCGGGCCGCTCGAGCGCATGCATAGCGTGCTGAAATATAACGGCCGCCCTTTCCGGCCGATCGAAGTGATCGAGCCTATCGAGCGTTTTGCGGCCGTGCGCGGCCTGGCGGGAGTTTAACCGATGTCCACCGTGATGAGTCCCAAAGATTTCGCCACCGCGACCCCGTCGTGGTGGTGCCCCGGCTGCGGAGATTTTGGCGTGCTGTCCGCATTGAAGCAAGCGATGGCCGAACTCGGGAAAACGCCCAAGAACGTTGCATTCATCTCCGGGATCGGCTGTAGCGGCAAGATCAGCGGCTACTTACATTCGTACGCGTTTCACGGCGTACACGGCCGGGCGTTGCCCGTCGCTCAAGCGGTCAAGCTTGCCAATCGCAACTTGACGGTTATCGCTGCGGGCGGCGACGGCGACGGATACGCGATCGGTGCCGGCCACTTTTTACACGCGGTCCGCCGCAACGCCGACATCACGTACATCGTCATGGACAACCAGACGTACGGATTGACTAAGGGCCAGTCGTCGCCGACGAGCATGACGGGTTACATCACGGGCACGAGCCCGCAAGGCAATCCCGACGCGCCGATCAACGGCCTCGCGGTCGCGCTCGCGGCCGGCGGCTCGTTCCTCGCGCGCGGATTCTCCGCGCATCCGAAATTATTGGTCGACCTCATCAAGCAGGCCGTCGAGCACAAGGGCTTTTCGCTGGTCGAAGTGATGTCGCCCTGCGTTACCTACAACAAGATCAACACCTACGCGTGGTTCAAAGAAAACGTTGCGTACGTCACCGAGAACGAGCACTACGATCCGACCGACAAGCAACAGGCGTTCGAAGCGCTCAGCCGCGAAGACAAGATTCCGCTTGGGATCATTTACCGCGAACAGCGCCCGACGCTCGAAACCTTGATGCATCTCGCCGAGATGCCGACGGTCAACGCCGTGCTCGATCCGCAAGCGCCCGAACTCGTGGCGCTACAAGAGGCCTACCGCTAAGAAGCTACAGGAACTTGCGGCCGGGGCGGGGCTTCGGCGGGGGATTTGCGGGCAACGGTTGGCGTGGCTTTGGTAACTCGCGCGGTGTCGGCAATTCTCGCGCGCCCGGAGGCGCGGCATTCCGAACGTTGACGCGCCGCAACAGCGCTTGCGGCGCCCGCCATTCGGGCGGAACTTTCGCTCGGGTGCGCAGCGAACCGTCGTACAGATACACGTTGCCGCCGCCGCTGGTCGCGTTGATGACGGGGCCGCCTCCCTCGACAACGGCCGTTGCTTCGCCGTCGCGGTTATCCACTTGCGCGCGGCGGTCGAAGAGCGCATAAACTTTGCCGCTTCCGCCCGCGCGCGCGCCGAACTGCGCGGGGCCGCCGACGCCGATCGCAACGTTGCCGCTGGTCGAGTCGAAACGCGCGAGCCCGGCGTCGAACGTGCCGCCGTCGTACACGATGTTTCCGTTGACGCTCGTGGCTTCGATCTGGCGCGAACGGCAGCGTTCGAAGATCAGCGCGCCGATCGCGGTGCGGGCGCGAAGGCGGCTGAAGTTCGAATCGTTCGCGATCACCGGGCCGCGGAGGACTTGCACGAAGCCGTCGCCGCCCACGTTGTCGAGCTGCGCGGTGCCGGAGTGCAAGTGCAGGATGAAAGTTCCATCTTTGTAATCGCGCAGTGCGAGCGACCCTCGCCCGACGTTCGCGGCGAGCAGAGCGGTATCGGCCGGAATCGTGATCGTCACCGGGCCGAGCTCGCGACCCGGCTCGGCGCGCACGACGACTGCCGTACGCTGCCCGGCCGGAAGCGTGGAAACGACGAAACTTTCGGCGGGTAAGGTAATGCTGTTGCCGTCGGCCGTCTTTATCTGACCGAGCCGGATCAATGTCGGCGGAAGCATGGCGGGAACGCGGTTGGTATGCCGTTCGATCACGAACGCGCCGGACTCGGCGCCCTCGACGAGCACCGTCGGCCGGTCCCATGTGCGGATCGTCAGGTTCGCCTGGCCGGGAATCTGGATGCGGACGATGGGCGCATTGGCGCCGTCCACCGAGGACACGTCGGCCCGCGCGACGCCGCTCGAGAGCGACGACGCTACAATGACAAACGGGAGCATCCGCGCCACGTCGCGGGCCCGACCTATCCGCACGCTCTTACCCTACCCGCAGCGACTGAAAGAGTCATGAAAGCGGGGTGAAGGTTGGCAGGATGACCTGAAAGGTCGTCCCTCCCCCGGCCGAGCGCGACGCCTCGATGGTCCCGTCGTGCGCGCGCACGATGCTCCGCGCGATTGCGAGGCCGAGGCCGGTTCCGGGAACCGAGCGGTTGCGGGACTTGTCCGTCCGGTAGAACCGGTCGAATACCCGGTCCAGCGACTCTTCCTCGATGCCGATGCCCGTGTCGCTCACGTCCACCATGGCGCGGCCATCCGACGCCGCCAGCGTAACGTCAACGCGGCCGCTTTCGGTGAATTTGATCGCGTTGTCGATCAGGTTCGCAAACAGCTGACGCAAGAGGTTGGCGTCGCCGAGGACGACCGGTTCGCCCGGCGCTTCGACGGATGAGAATCGCAGCGCCAACGACTTTTCCGAAGCGCGCGACGTGCCGGATTTGACGGCATCCGCCACGACGGCGTCGAGCGCGAGGGGTTTACGCGGAATGCCGTCGCCGGATTCGGCTTTGGCGAGCACGAG
>JACRTZ010000124.1 GCA_014304965.1 Vulcanimicrobiota bacterium
CAACTTGGGCGAGACGCAAGATTACCTCGACCTCAAGTATGCCGGCACCGATCGCATGCTGGTTCCCGTCACGCAGATGCATCAGGTCACGAAGTACTCGGCGAACGAAGGCGTGGCGCCCCGGCTTTCCAAGATGGGCGGCGCCGATTGGGCGCGCACCAAAAATCGCGTCTCGGAAAATCTCGCAAAGATCGCCGAAGGGCTCGTCGAGCTGTACGCGGAGCGGGAACTCGCACGCGGTCACGCCTTCGGGCCAGACACGCCGTGGCAGGCCGAACTCGAAGAAGCGTTTCCCTACGAGCCGACGGTCGATCAAGCCAAAGCGATCGTCGAGACGAAATCCGATATGGAAAACGCGCGTCCGATGGACCGCTTAGTGTGCGGCGACGTCGGCTACGGCAAGACCGAAGTCGCGGTGCGCGCCGCATTCAAAGCCGTCGCGGACCAGCGGCAAGTTGCGGTGCTCGTGCCGACCACGCTGCTCGCCGCGCAGCATCACCGCACGTTCTCGACGCGCTTCGCAGGCTTCCCGGTCCGGGTCGAAGAGTTGTCGCGCTTTAAAACGAAGAAAGAACAGCAAGCGATTCTCAAAGACCTTGCCGACGGCAAGGTGGACGTCGTGGTCGGCACGCACCGCCTGCTGCAAAAGGACGTCGTCTTCAAAGACCTCGGGCTCATCGTCGTGGACGAAGAGCAGCGCTTCGGGGTCATGCACAAGGAACGGCTCAAACAGATGCGTGCGTCGGTTGACGTCCTGACGCTCTCGGCGACGCCGATTCCGCGCACGCTGCATATGTCGCTGCTCGGAGTGCGCGACCTCTCGCTCATCCAGACGCCGCCGAAGAACCGGATGTCCATCAAAACGGTCGTCGTCCCGACCTCCGACGCGATCGTGCAAAAGGCCATTACGTCCGAACTCGACCGGGGCGGCCAAGTGTACTACCTGCACAATCGCATCGAGTCCATCTATGCGGTTTCGCGCGCGCTGCAGCAACTCGTGCCGAAGGCGCGGATCGCGGTCGGTCACGGCCAAATGGGCGAAACCGAACTCGAGCCGATTATGGCGCGCTTCATCGAAGGCGAACTCGACGTGCTCGTCGCGACGACGATCATCGAGAACGGCATCGACATCCCGAACGTCAACACGATCGTCGTCAACGATGCGGACAAATTCGGCCTCGCGCAACTCTATCAACTGCGCGGCCGCGTCGGACGTTCGAACCATCAGGCCTACGCGTTCTTATTGTATCAGCCGCACAAGGCGCTGAGCGAAGATGCCAAAGCCCGGCTGGAAGCGATTCGAGAGTTCACGCACCTGGGCAGCGGCTTGCAGGTCGCGATGCGCGACCTCGAGATTCGCGGCGCCGGCAACCTGCTCGGCGCGGCGCAGTCCGGCTTCATCGGGGCAGTCGGTTTCGAAACGTACTGCGAACTGTTGGCGCAAGCGATCGCGCAGCGACGCGGCCGCAAGGCCGAAGCCGAAGAAGCCCGCCAAGCCGTGATCGACGTCAAGCTCGACGCCTTTATCCCGAACGACTTCATCCCGCAAGTCTCGCAGAAGATCGGCGCGTATCAGCAACTCGCGAACGCGCGTAGCGAGGCGGAAGTGGACGAAATCGGCGCCGGCTTGCGCGATCGCTTCGGCCCGCTGCCCGAGCCGCTGCAGAATCTCGTCGAGGTCACCAAGCTCCGCACGGTCGCGCTCGAAAAACGCGTGACGCGCGTCATCGTGGACTCGCAGCGCTTGACGCTCGGGGTCGGCAGCGGCTTCGAACTCCCGCCGACGGCGATCCCGAAACTCCAATCGCTGACGAAAAACAAATTCCGCTTCGGCGACGGCAAGATCATGGTGGACCTCCCCGACCGCAAACCGGTGGAGCACTTGCCGCTCTTGCGCAGCCTCCTCGCGGCTTTGTAACAGTCGTTCACGTCGGTGGTTCGGCGACCTAACCGGGCGAAACGCCGGGGGCTGCCGCGCGGCCAGTCTGCCGCCCGAGGTGCGGTGGGCGGCCGCGTGGATGCAGAGGGGCCTCCGACGCGAGGCCGGAGCCAGGATGGCGCCAGGCCGAGCGCGGGGGAGCAGGAGCTCTGTAGGACGCAGAGCGACGAGCGTCCCCGAGGCACCGCGCGGCCGAACGCCGGACCCTGAACCGCGACACGAAGCGACGCGGGGAGGGGTGAGACCCGAACCCGGGCAATTGGGTGGGGTTTGCGGGTCCTAAAGGGACCTTCGTTTTTGTGAAGCGCTGCCCGGAATGCGGGCGCGCTGTTGGGAGTGCCTGGTCGATGCTCGTTGGATCTCGGTTTTTAATGTTGTGCGGCGCTGCAGCGATGTTCGCCGGCTGCGCGAATGGGGGCGGCTCGAACGTTGCGACCGTCAACGGTCAAGGCATTTCGCGTTCGGAGTTCGAGACGAAGCTCGAAACGCTGCCGCAGGCCAAGCAGATTTTCACCCAGATGGTGCAAGGCGTACTGATCGATCAATACGCACGCGACAACAAGGTGACCGTCAGCGACGCGGACGTCAAGAAAAAAGAAGAGGAGATCAAGGCGAAGTATCCTGCGGGTCAATTCGAACAGATTCTCAAGTCGCAGAACCTGACCGAAGCGGACGTCCAGAAGATTTTGCGGCAGCAGCTGATCCTTGGAAAGGCCATCGGGCCGAACATCAAGATCAGCGACGCCGACGTAAAGGCATACCTCGCGAAGAGCCACGCCACGCTCGATACGCCGGAGCAAGTGCGGGCGCGCCACATCCTGGTCCCCGACTTGAAGACCGCCCAAGAAGTCGAAGCGAAACTCAAGGGCGGCGCCAAGTTCGAAGACACGGCGCAAAAGTACTCGACCGATCCCCAGAGCAAGGTCAAGGGCGGCGAACTCGGCTTCTTCAGCCGCGGCCAGATGGTCCCGAGCTTCCAAGCCGCGGCCTTCTCACAACCCGCCGGCGTGGTCGGCCCGCCGGTGAAGTCGCCGTTCGGCTACCACATCATTCAGGTCGAGGAGCGCAAGAAAGCGCAAGTCGCGACGCTCGCCAATTCGGGTGAGAAGATTCGCGCCACGCTGACGTCGCAGCAAGAAGGCCAGCAGATCCCCGCATTCCTTCAGAAGCTGCGCAACGACGCGAAGATCACGATCAACGATGCCGCGCTACAGGACGCATTCCCGCCGGTGGTGCCGACCGCGGCCCCGGCCGGCAGCCCCGCGACCGCTTCGCCGCCGAGCCCCGCCGCCAAAAAGTAAGGCGATTCGGCCCGTGCGATTCTCCGAGAAGCGTTGCGGCGCGGCTCGGGGAACGCTCGGAGCATGGGCGTGATCCGCGTCGTCGGCCTCGGTCCGGGCGATCCCGACCTTCTCACGCTCGGAAGCCTCGAAGCGCTGCGCCGCGTCGGACGCATGATTCCGCTGCTCGCGCCGCCCGAGCTCGCGCTCTTCTTGGAAAGCGAAGGGGTCGCGCTCGTGCGCGATCTGGTGGACGATCAGGCGCTCTTCGTGCGCGGTTCGAGCGAAACGATCGAGCGGTTTGTCGAACGCGTCGAGGACCGCGACCTCGCGCTCGGCGTCGTCGGTAATCCCCTTTCGGACTTCCCCGGATTACCCGTCTTGCTGCGTGCGCTCGAAGCGCGGCGCATCGCGTGCGAACTCGTACCCGGCATGCCCCGCGCAACGCTCTCCGCAGCCCTGAGCATGCCGCTCATGCCACTCCCGCCGGCATCGGATCATTACGGTTGGGAAGATCTCGTTCAGATCATGGGCCGCTTGCGGCGCTCGTGTCCGTGGGATCGCGAACAGACGCACGAATCGCTGCTGAAATACTTGATCGAAGAGGCCTATGAAGTCGTGGACGCCGTCGAGTCGCGCCACGAAGGCGATCTCTGCGAAGAACTCGGCGACCTCTTGCTGCAAGTCGTCTTCCACGCGCAACTGGCGACCGAGCGCGGGAAGTTCTCAATCGCCGACGTCGTGGACGGCCTTTCGAACAAGATGATCCGCCGGCACCCGCACGTCTTCGGCGACCACCCTGCGGCGACGGTTGACCAAGTCTGGCAGAACTGGGATCAGCTCAAAGCACTCGAGCCCGCGGGAAAGCGCCGCGAATCGCGCCTCGACGGCATCCCGAAAGGTCTCGGTGCGTTGCAGCGCGCGCAGAAAATGCAAGAAAAGGCCGCGCGCGTGGGCTTCGATTGGCCCGATCTCTCGGGCGTTCGCGCGAAGCTCGCCGAGGAGGTCGCCGAGCTCGAAGACGCGCGCCGCAGCGGCGAGCCTGCGGCGATTCGCGAAGAGTCGGGTGACGTGCTGTTCACCTTCGTCAATCTCGTTCGCGCACTCGGCGTGGATGCCGAGGGAGCGCTGCGCGCCGCGAACGACAAATTCTACCGGCGGTTCGCCTTCATGGAGCGCCGCGCGGAGCGCGACGGCCGCGATCTCAACGACATGTCGCTCGACGAACTCGAGGAACTATGGCAGCTGGCGAAGACTCAGGCAGCGTAACGCTGCGCGTGCGCATGAGCGCGCACGACGCGCATTACGGCGGTGGCTTAGTAGACGGCGCGCGCGTGCTCGCGCTATTCGGCGACGTCGCGACCGAACTCTTGATTCGCAACGATGGCGACGAGGGTCTGTTCGCGGCCTACGAATCGGTTGAGTTCCTTCAACCGGTTCGCGCCGGCGATTTCATCGAAGCGTCGGGGCGAATCGTGCGGATCGGCAACCGCTCGCGCACGATCGAGTTCGAAGCCCGCAAGACGATCGCCGCGCGCCCCGACCGCTCGCCAAGCGCCGCCGAGGTGCTGCAGCCGCCGGTCGTCGTCTGCCGCGCGCGCGGCACGTGCGTCGTACCATGATGCGGTTCGTGCTTGCCGCCGCGCTCGCTCTGCTCGTGGCCGGTACTGCGCCGGCGCTATCTGCGAAAACGGCTTCGAGCACGCCCGCGGCGAGAGCGAGCGCTTTTCCGACGTCGCTCGACGCCTTTCAGATTTCCGGTCCCGACATCGCGCGGCTGTTGCGCGCGGTGGATGCGGTCGACAAGTCGCCCGCTATCGTCCTGCAGATCGACGCGAAGACGGCCGCGGACATGCCGGCGTACGACCCCGCAATTCACTATGCCGGCCTCGCGCACGTCAAGGGCAAGAAAACCGGCCTCATTTGGATGGATCCCTCCGCCTTCGCTCCTCCGATGAACGACGCGAAAGTTCGGCTCTATCGCGGTGCGATGATGCTCGCGGTCATGGACTACGGCTTCGCGGGCGCGAAGTGGAAGGCAATCTACGACGTCGCGGCGCGCGCCGATGCGGCGCTGGGGGACGACGCGAGCGATCGCTACCGAAGCCGGCACGCGATCGTCCGAACGATTTACCGAACCGTCGACGACATCCGGACGCCGAAGGCGAGCCCGCCGCCTTAGTGTGCTGAACCGGAAATGACATGATAGTCGCCTTGTGTCACGCCATTTCCGGCTCGGCACACTAGCCCTTGCGCGTTGATAAATTCCTCAAGGTTTCGCGACTGGCCAAGCGCCGAAGCGAAGCGCACGAAGCGCTGGTCGCCGGACGGATCACGCGCGAAGGGCGCGCGCTCAAGCCCGGCTACGAGGTGCGCGAAGGCGACGTCATCGTCTTGCATTACGTGCGCAAATTCCTCACCGTTCGGGTGCTGCACGTGCCGCTACGCGTCACGCCGGCACTGCGCGACATCCCGATGTACGAAGTGCTCGAAGAGCGCAAGGACGACCCGGTGGACTGGCTCGACGGCGCGCCCGCGGGCCCGCTCGAACTCTGAACGGCTCGCTCTCGGCGGACGCGAAGGACGCGCTCGCGCGCGACCTTCCCGCGGCCGGTCACTGTCGAGCCGCATTGCGCGATGCCCTCGCGTTGTACGGTGCGGCGCGCGGAGGAACGTTTCGCACGCAACGGCCTGCGGTCGCGCGCGCGTTCTGGACGCTCTTGGACGAGCGCAAGGAGCATTCGATCCGCAAGCTTTCCGGCACGACGTTGCGGCGCGTGCCGACCTACGAAATCGACGCGCCGTTCGGCATTGCACCACGGAAGCCGACGGCGCGCTGCGACCGGCGCATGGAACTCCGCGGCGCGTTTCTCGCGTGCGGCTCGATCGCATCGCCCGCGCGCGGCTATCACCTCGAGTTCGTGCCCCCGGCAGAAGCAGCAGCGGTCCGATTGCTCGCGCTGTTGCGCGCGGACCGCCGCTCGCCGAAAACAGCCGAGCGGAAGAACAAAACGGTCATATACTTCAAGGACGCAGACGAGATCGTGCGATTGCTGACTGCAATCGGCGCGTACAATGCGGTGTTGCACCTCGAAGACGTTCGCGCGCTGAAAGAAACCAAGAACCGTATCCACCGCCTGGTCAATACCGAGGCTGCGAACGTCGAACGCGCTGCGGGCGCTGCGGCGGCGCAGCGCAACGCGATCGAGCTGGTCGCCGACGCATACGGCCTCGCGAACCTCTCGCGCCCGCTCCGCGAGGTGGCGGAACTGCGTCTCGCGCACCCGAGCGAAACCCTCGCCGAGTTAGGCCGGCGGTGCGATCCGCAGGCGAAAAAATCCACCGTCAACGGCCGGATTGCCGCCATCGTTCGTCTGGCCCGCTCGCTTGCGCAAAAGGCAGGTTCGGCCGCCAAAGGGACGGTATCCGATTGACATGCGCATCGGAATAAACGGCTTTGGCCGCATCGGCCGCAATTTTTTGAAGGCGTTGCTGGAGCACCATCCCGGCATCGAGGTTGCGGCCGTCAACGATCTGACCAGTGCGGCGGAGTGCGCGCACCTCTTCAAATACGACTCCAACTACGGGACGTTCGACGGCGAGGTCGGCCATTCCGACGGCGCCATCCAAGTTGCCGGACGCTCGATCCGCGTTCTGGCCGAACGCGATCCGGCAAAACTGCCGTGGCGCGACCTCGGTGTCGATGTGGTCGTGGAATCGACCGGCATCTTCACCGACGCCGACCGCGCGCGAGCGCACATCGACGGCGGCGGGGCGCGCAAAGTGATCATCTCCGCGCCGGCTAAGGGCGAGGACATCACCCTCGTGCTCGGCGTCAACCACAAACAATACGACCCCGAGAAGCACCACATCATTTCGAACGCATCGTGCACAACCAACTGCCTCGCCACCGCCCTGAAGCCGCTCGTTGACGAATTGGGTTGGGAAAAAGGCTTCATGACGACGATCCACTCGTACACGAACGATCAAAACATCCTCGACGCGCCTCACAAAGATCTGCGCCGCGCGCGCAATGCGGCGACCAACATCATCCCGACGTCGACCGGAGCCGCCAAGGCGCTGTTTCTGACGATTCCCGAGATCAAAGGTACGTTCGACGGCTTCGCCCTACGCGTGCCGACGAACACGGTTTCGATGATCTATCTCGTGGCCGTCGTCAAGCGCGACACCACCAAGGACGAAGTCAACGCCATCATGCGACGCGCGGCCGGCGGCGAGCTGAAAGGGCTCGTGCAGTACAGCGACGTCGAACTCGTCTCGAGCGATTTTAAACGCTCGCCGTACAGTTCGATCGTCGATTCGGCGCTCACCGGCGCGAACGGGAATCTCGTTCAGATCGCCGCGTGGTACGATAACGAATGGGGCTATTCGTGCCGTTTGGCGGATGTCACCCAGATGGTGCTCTCGCAACTGCCTGCGAAGGTTTGAGGCGCTCGGGCGCCCGATGACCTTCCGCACCTTGCGCGACGTGGACGTTCGCGGCAAGCGCGTCGTCGTACGCGAAGATTTGAACGTTCCGCTCAAGGACGGAGCGGTCGGGGACGACACGCGGCTCGTCGCCGCGCTTCCGACCTTGCGCTTCTTGCGCGAGCACGGCGCGCGTACGATCGTGCTCTCCCACCTCGGGCGGCCCGACGGCAAGCCGTCGCCGAAATTTTCGCTGGCCCCGGTCGCACGCGAACTCGACGCGCGGCTCGGCAATGTCTCCTTCTGTCCCGATTGCGTCGGGCCGCAGGCCCAAGCGGCGAGCGCCGCGCTTTCGGACGGCGACATCGTCCTCATGGAGAACGTCCGCTTCCACCCTGAAGAAGAAACGAACGATGCGGGCTTCGCACGCGCCCTAGCGTCGCTCGGCGAACTCTACGTCAACGATGCCTTCGGAACGGCACATCGCGCGCACGCCTCGACCGAAGGGATCGCGCACGACCTCCCCGCCGTCGCAGGCTTCTTGATGGAAGCCGAACTTGCAGCGCTCGGAAAGCTCACGCGCGACCCCGCGCTCCCCTTCGTCTGTGCGATCGGCGGCGCGAAGGTGAAAGACAAAGTCGGCGTGTTCGTAAACTTGCTCGAACGCGTCTCCTCGTTCGTCATCGGCGGCGGAATGGCCAACACGTTTCTCGCGGCGCAAGGCGTGAACGTCGGAACATCGCTGCGCGATTCCGACCTCGTACCCGCGCGGGACATCTTGACGCGCGCCGCCGCGCGCGGCGTTCCGCTGCACCTGCCGGTTGACGCCGTCGTCTCGGTTTCGTTCGATGCGGACGACCGCGCCGAAACGGTGAACGTCGGCGATGTCGGCCAGCGGATGATTCTCGACATCGGGCCGCGCAGCGCGCAAGCGTATGCCACGACTCTGCGGGCGGCCCGAACGATCGTTTTCAACGGGCCGATGGGCGTCTACGAAAAACCGGCATATCAGAACGGCACGCGGGTCGTCGGCGAAGCGATCGCGGCCGCCACGAAAGCCGGCGCGACCAGCGTCGTCGGCGGCGGCGACGCGGCCGCCGCGGCGCACGAACTCGGGTTTGCCGCTGCAATGACGCACGTTTCGACGGGGGGCGGGGCGACGCTCGAATTTCTCGAGGGCAAGACGCTGCCCGGCGTCGCGGCGCTCGAAGCGGCTGCGGCCAAGGTTTCGTGAGCGCGCGCCGTCCGCTGATTGCGGGCAACTGGAAAATGCATAAGACGATCGCCGAGACGCGCACGCTGCTTGCGGAGTTGTGCGAACTCGCCATGCCCAACGGCGTGGACGTCATGGTCGCTCCGCCCTTCACCGCGCTCGCCGCGGCGCGCGACCGGTTACGCGATTGCGGCATCGGGCTGGGCGCGCAAACGATGAGCGAGCACGAACACGGTCCGTACACGGGAGACATCAGCCCGGTGATGCTGCGCGAGCTGAGCGTGCGCTGGGTGATTCTCGGTCACTCCGAACGCCGCGCCTATTTCAACGAAACGGACGACGGCGTAGCGCGAAAAGTTCGCGCGGCGCTCGCGCACGGCATGACGCCGATCGTCGCGGTCGGGGAGACGGCCGACGAACATCAACGCGGTGAGACGATCGCGAAAGTCACCTTCCAAGCGCGCGCCGCGTTTGCCGGACTCACCGAAGAGGAGGTCCGTAAGTGCGTCGTCGCCTACGAGCCGATCTGGGCGATCGGCACGGGACTCGTCGACGAGCCGGCGAGCGCCAACGGCGTGATCGGCGAAATCCGCGGTGCGGTCGAGGGCTTGGAATACGCGCGCGTCCTCTATGGCGGCAGCATGAAGGGCGATAACGCGACAGCGCTCATGGCGGAACCGAACATCGACGGCGGGTTGATCGGCGGCGCGAGTCTGAGCGTGCAGAGCTTCATGGAGATCGTCGCGGCTGCCGCGCTACGCGCGGCCGCTCCCCGATGAGCATTCGAGCGCGCCAGGGCCCCCTCGTTCTTGCGATCCCCGATGGCTGGGGCCATCGCGATGAGGAGCGCGGTAACGCCATCGCCGCCGCGGATCTGCCGAATTGGCGGCGCATGCTGGCCACGTATCCGCACACGCTGCTCGCGGCCAGCGGCGAAGAAGTCGGTCTACCGAAAGGCGTCATGGGCAATAGCGAGGTCGGGCACATCAACATGGGCAGCGGCCGCGTCGTCCCGCAAGGCGTCGTCGTGATCAACGAGTCGCTCGCAGACGGCACGTTTGCGCAGAACCCAGTCCTGCACGCCGCGCTCGAACACGTTCGCGACGGCGGGCGCCTGCATCTGATGGGACTGCTCTCCGACGGCAAAGTTCATTCGTCCATCGACCACCTATTCGCGCTGATCGATGCCGCTGTAATCGCCCGGGTGAAGTTTGCCGTCCATCCGTTCGGCGACGGCCGCGACGTGCCACCGTCCTCCATGCAAACGTATCTCGGTGCGCTCGAAGCGCACTTGGCGCAAGCCGGCGCGACGGGTGCGATCGCCTCGCTGATGGGCCGCTTTTACGCGATGGATCGCGACAAGCGCTGGGATCGCACCGAACGCGCGTATCGCGCGCTCGCCGCCGGCAAAGCGGATTACGCGTGCGCGACCGCGGGCGAGGCACTGCGCGCGGCCTACGCGCGCGGGGAAACCGACGAATTCATCGTGCCGTCAATCGTCGGCGAGCCGTGTCCCATCGCCGACGGCGATGCGGTCATCTTCTTCAATTTCCGGCCCGACCGTGCGCGTGAGCTGACGCTCGCGTTCGCGCGGCCGGGCTTTGCCGAATTCCCGGTCCATCCATACAAACGGCTGATGTTCGCGACGATGACGAAGTACGAAGACGACTTCGCCAACCCGGTGCTCTTCGGTCCCCGGCCACAGAGTGAAACGTTCGGCGAGATCGTCGCCGGCGCCGGCCTCACCCAATTACGCCTCGCCGAAACTGAAAAATATGCGCACGTGACCTATTTTTTCAACGGCGGCCGCGAGGACGTCTTCCCAGGCGAAGTGCGGGAACTGATTCCCTCCAACCGAAGCGTTGCGACGTACGACCTCGCGCCGGAGATGCGGGCCGGCGAAATCACGACGGTCGCAGTCGAGGACATCCATGCGCGCGCGCACGATCTGATCGTGATGAACTACTCGAACGCCGACATGGTCGGACACACCGGCGTGATGTCCGCGACGATTTCGGGATGCGAGACGCTCGACGTCGCGCTCGGCAGGCTCGAACAAGCGGTCCTCGATAGCGACGGCGTGCTCGCCATCACCGCCGATCACGGGAACGCCGAAGACAAGATCGACGCCGAGGGCAATCCGCTGACCGCGCACACGACGAACCCGGTTCCGTTCGTGCTCGTCTCGCGCGGGCCGCTCGGAACGCTCGCTCCGAACGGGCGCCTCAGCGACATCGCGCCGACGCTCTTGCCGCTGCTCGGCCTCACGGCCTCAGCTGCGATGACGGGTCGGGACCTTCTGCGATGAACGATTCGCCCAAACGCGCCGTCGCGCGCTTGCACGAAGCCGCCGGGGGCGCGCTCGACGCGGCGGTGGTTTTGGGCAGCGGCCTCGCGACCGCGGTCGAGGAGCGGTTCTCGGGCAAGACGATCGCGTACCGCAAGCTCGAGGGAGCACCCGTTTCAAAACTCGCGGGCCATCCGGGAACGGCGACCGTGGGAACCTGGGGCGGCAAACGCGTCGTCGCCTTCGCCGGACGCGCGCACCTGTATCAAGGCTATTCGCCGGAGGACGTCACCTATTTCGTACGCCTCGCAGCCGCCGCGGGCGCGCGCGTCGCGGTTTTGACGAATGCCGCCGGCGGTTTGAACCAAGCGTACGAGCGGGGCGACTTGATGCTGATCGCCGACCATCTCAACATGACGGGCGCGACGGCAATCGCTCCGCGCGACCCCCAGCCGTTCTTGAACATGCTCGATGCATACTCGCCACGGCTGCGCCGGTTCGCGAAGCAATGCACCGCCGGAAGTGCGCTCCGCGAAGGGGTGTACGCCGGCCTGCGCGGCCCGGCCTACGAGACGCTCGCGGAGGCTGCGGCACTTCGCCGTCTCGGCGCCGATGCGGTCGGCATGTCCACCGTGCTTGAAACGATGATGGCGCGCAAGCTCGGGCTCGAAGTGCTCGGCCTCAGTTTGATCACGAATGCGATCGGCCCGGCGCAAGACGTTTCGCACGAAGACGTGCTCGCGGCATCCAAAGACGCCGGCGCACGCATCGCCGCCCTGATCGAAGCAGTCCTCGGAGCGGCCTAGGGTGACTCTGATCTATTTACGTCCGTTGTGATATAGTTTGTGCATGAGCAT
>JACRTZ010000147.1 GCA_014304965.1 Vulcanimicrobiota bacterium
ATCATACGGTCCCGGCGCCGTTCTGGGCAGGCGTTCTCATGCCCGGCGCATTCTTTGCATTATTGTATCTTTGGCCGTTTATCGAACGGCGTTTTACCCACGACGGTGAGCCGCATCAACTCCTCGATCATCCTTCGGATGCGTCATGGCGCACCGGGATCGGCGCGGCCGTCTTGACCTTTGCGGTCGTTCTCACGTTTGCCGGCAGCGACGACGTTGCATCCACATTGTTGTCGATTTCCGTAGAGCGCTTAGTAACGATCTTCCAGTGGTTGGTCTTCATCTTGCCGGTTGTCGTCGGCTTTTTGACCTATCAGGTCGCGCGGGAAGTGCACGCTCGCCGAGAGACCCTGCATCCGCGGGAGCCTCGCGTCGTATACTCCCGCGATGAAGCGGGCGGTTTCGTCGAGCAACCGGAGTCCGTCGCGGAGCGGGAGTCATGAACGTCTCGCTCGCGGCGATGCTCGCTCTTGCTCTGGCAGTCTACGTTCGTCTGACGGTCCGGTATAATGCGCGTCATACCCACCCGCTCAGTCGTTGGTATCTTGCGGCATTCGCGGGTGCCATAACGACTCTATGGCTCGCGCTGCAACCTCCGCTCGAGCCGCTGGTCGATGCGTCATTCCTATATCACATGACGCAACACATGCTCTTGATTTACGTCGCGGCTCCGCTCTTGCTTTTGAGCGCACCCGTGATGCTCGTGCTCGGGGCGCTTACGCCGGAGCCTGCACGGCGAGCAGGCAGACTGCTTCGCTCGCCGGTCATGCGTTTTATGACGTTCCCGGTTTTCACGTGGCTGTTTTTTACCGCCGCCATGTGGGGCACGCATCTTTCGGGACTCTATCAAGCGGCTTTGGAGCATTCGGTGATTCATTTCTTCGAGCACGGGTTGTTTCTTTTTGCCGCTCTCTTATTTTGGCAAGCCATCATCCATATCGGCCCGGTGTCGTGGCCGATGAATTTTTCCTTGCGCATTGTGTACGTCTTTCTCGCGATGCCACAAAGTGCGTTCTTGGGTCTGGCTCTCTTCCAAAGCGGCTACGTCCTTTATCCGCATTACGTCGCGACTCAAGGATCGGTCGCTCAGGCGCTGGCGGATCAGCGCAACGGCGGAGCCTTGATGTGGATTGCCGGAGGCCTCCTGCTCTTCATCATCTTCATGATAGCCGCTGCAATGTGGGGATATCACGAACGTCGCCTAGGCGAACGCTTGGACGCCCAACTCGATCGCGATCTCCTTCCATCCTTTGGGAGCGTCGCACGTGAAAGTTGACCGTAGATTCCGGCGAGGGGCGTGCTACGCGCTCGGACTCTTTTTCGTCCTCGTGACGACCGTAAGGGCCGCCACGGGCTCGGATGCCGAAACGGGCAAAACCCTGTACGCGATCCACTGTTCGTCGTGCCATGGCGCGACCTTGTATGGCTCCGTAAACGCGCCGAGCTTGCGCAACGTGAGCCGTGCTGCGCTCGATTTTTGGCTCGGCACCGGTCGCATGCCGGCCCATCTGCCTTACGCTCAAGACATACATCAGAGACCAATTTTTTCGCCTGCACAAATTGCTAGCCTCACCGAATTCGTCATGTCGCAATCGCGCGGAAGTACGATCATGCCACACGTCGATAATACCGGCGATCTCGTTCGCGGTCGCACGTTGTTCATAATGAATTGTGCGGCGTGCCATGGCGTGACAGGGTCGGGATGATCGGTCGGCTACGCCCAGGAAGCGCCGTCGCTGGATCGTGCGACCGTTCTGCAAGTTGCCGAGGCGGTCCGCACGGGACCCGGCGTGATGCCGCAATTCAACGAACGCACGCTCTCGAACCGCGACCTCAACGATATCATCCGCTACGTCAACGTTCTGCAAACCCGTCCAGCCAACACCGGCGGAATCGCTTCGGAAGGGCTCGGACCGGTTGCGGAAGGGCTCATCGCGTGGGTCTTCGGCATGGGCGCCTTGCTCGTCGTCGTTCGGTTGATCGGCAGCGATGCGTAACGTACGGTTCGTTGCAACGACCGCGCTGTTACTGCCTCTGGCGGGGTGCGGCGTTTACGGTCTGCCCAACGGAGCGACGCAGCAGGCCCAAACCATGCACCTGGATTGGGTGGTATTCTCCGACGCAGGCCTCGTCGTCGCCGTCTTGTTGTTCGCCCTCATTATCGCTCCGCTCATTCTGTGGCGGCGGCGCAGCGATGCGTACCCTCCGCAGTTCAATCGCAACAACAGATGGGAGATCGCGTACACCGGCATACCGCTGCTCATGGTGATTGGACTGTTCGCGTTTACGTTCTGGGACGAGGAGATCGTCGAGCGAATTACCGCCCACCCGGCTAATACCGTCGACGTGGTTGGATTTCAATGGTCGTGGCGCTTTCACTATCACAATACGAATATCGACGTCGTCGGGACGCCGCAGAGCCCCCCACAGCTCGTCTTGCCGGTCGATGAGACAACGCGCATTGACCTAACCTCGAGCGACGTCAATCACGCCTTTTGGATTCCAGCATTCCTCTTCAAGCGCGATGCGATTGCCGGTATCTCGAACCACTTCGATCTGCAGCCGACACGTCTGGGCGTTTATCGCGGTGTGTGCGCCGAGTTTTGCGGCCTGGATCATGCGCTGATGTCATTTACCGTTCGCGTGGTTAGCCGTGGAGATTTTGCGCGATGGCTGCGCAACGGTGGTTCTAGCGCGATCCTTTCCGCCAAAGGAGCTTCTCTATGACGACTACGACCGTGACCGCGCCCGCGCCCGGCACGAGTCTTGTGCGCCACGGGGTCATCGCATGGCTGAGTTCCACAGATCATAAGCATATCGGCATCCTGTACATGTGTACGAGCATCTTCTACTTCTTGGTCGCCGGGCTGCTCGCGATGACCATTCGAGCACAGCTCATCCAACCGAATATGACGCTTCTCGGTCCGCATCAGTACGCAGAAATCTTTACGCTGCACGGAACGGCGATGATCTTTCTCTCGATCGTACCCTTCGCGCTCGGCCTGGCCAACTTTCTCATTCCTTTGCAAATCGGCGCGCCCGACATGGCGTTTCCGCGCTTGAACGCGTTTGCATACTGGATTTTCTTCTTCGGTGGCCTGACTATCTTTAGCGGCGTCCTCGTGAACGGTGGGGCAGCCGCGACCGGTTGGACCGCCTTCGCCCCTCTCTCGGACATTCGGATATCTACAGGAGGCGGTCAGGACCTGTGGATCGTCGGCCTCCTCATGACGAGCGTCTCGGGAATACTCACCGCCGTCAATTTTATCACGACGACGTTTCTCTATCGCGCGCCCGGTATGACGATGTGGCGTCTCCCGGTCTTTACCTGGGAGATGATCGCGACGTCATTGATGATCCTGCTCGCGTTCCCGAGCTTGGCTGCGGTCCTTGCGCTCTTATTCATAGACCGCAACTTCGGCGGCCAATTCTTTGATGCCGGCGCGGGGGGGAATCCCGTTCTCTACAAGCATTTGTTTTGGTTCTTCGGGCATCACGAAGTCTACATCATGATCCTCCCCTACTTCGGCGTCATCACGGAGATCATACCCGTCTTCTCACGCAAACCGCTCTTCGGATATACTGGCTTGGTGCTTTCCGCCTTTGCAATCGCAGGTCTCTCGATGGGCGTCTGGGCGCATCACATGTTTACCACGGGCGCCGTCGCGAACTTATTCTTTTCAGGAGTCTCGTTTCTGATCGCCGTGCCGACCGGAATCAAGTTCTTCAACTGGATCGGCACGATGTGGAAGGGCTCGATCATCTTGACGACACCCATGCTCTTCGCTGTCGGTTTTATGCTCAACTTCTTGATCGGCGGCATCACCGGCGTCATGATTGCGTCGCCGCCTCTCGACTTTCATGCTGAAGACACATACTTTCTCATCGCGCATATGCACTACGTGCTCGGGGGTGGAAGCCTATTCGCGATCTTTGGAGCGATCTATTTTTGGTTCCCCAAAATCTTCGGCGTTCAGCTGTCTGAGCGTCTCGGGAAATGGTGTTTCGGATTGCTCTTCATCGGCTTCAACACGACATTTTTTGTGATGCATATCCTCGGCATGATGGGTATGCCGCGGCGAATCTATACGTATCCCGCATTACAAGGATGGGGCGAGTTGAATTTTATCGCGACGGTGGGGTCCTGGATAATGGCCGCCGGCGTCTTCGTTTTCATCTGGGACGTCGTTAGCGCGTCGCTGGCCCGCAAGGGCGTCGCGGACGATCCATGGGGCGGCAATTCTCTGGAGTGGTGGACGACATCGCCCCCGCCAGAGCAGAACTTCACGTCGTTACCGCCCATCCGCTCCGAACGGCCCGTTTTCGATGCCAAACATCCGGAGCTCGCAAGGCGCACCGGGAAATGATCACTGGTCGCAGACTCTTTGTTTCCTCGGCCGTATTCGGCATCGTCATTGCGATCGTCCACTGGTTCAGTTCGCGCGATTACGACGGTACGATTTTACTCGGCGTGATGGCGACGGCGCTCGCCTTTGCGGCGAGCTATATGTTTGTCGCGGAACGCGAGGCGCAACTCGTGGGCGACCGCAAGGACGCCTCAAATGCCGACGTAAAAGGCGAACGTTTGGGCGTTTTCACGGTGGCAACGCCCTGGTCGCTGTTGGCGGCGTTCGGCGCATGTTTGCTGCTGATCGGGCTCGCGGTTTTTCCTGTGTTGGGCGTGGCCGGCGGCGCAGTGTTGGGTTTCGGGCTTTTTCAGCTTGTGCGAGAGAGCCGCTGACGTGGAGCTGAGGGTGAGTCGCTCGTTATGGATATGCATCGTTGCGAGTTGCGTTGCGGCTCTCTACGCGTGCTCCTCGCATACCGGAAGCACTGCGTCAACGGCCCATTCGCCACCGGCTCAAAGGAGCGTTGACCTGAGCCGCGGCGCGAAGGTATTCGCGGCGAATTGCGCGTCATGTCACGGCGCAACGGGGCGCGAAGGTGGCGTAGGGCCGTCTCTTACCCACGAGAATCGCAAGATGAACGCGGAGAGCATGATCGCCTGGGTCGAGAATCCGCAACCGCCTATGCCCAAACTCTATCCGTCGGCGCTAAGCGACCAAGACGTTGCAGATGTGGCTGCTTACGTCGGATCTCTCTAAGATGCGGCAGATCTGCACGTCCCAACGCGAAGACACGAGTAGGCCGCGACAACCCCATCGCGGGCGTGACGTCCGTTAGCGTAAATGCGCCCTTATCAGACCTCGAGAAGATCGCGACCGACGACGATTCGCCGCCGAAATCCTTACGTATGGGGTCGGACCAGTCGGCATCGGTGAGCGTCGGATCGAAGGACGGCACGAAGTGGGTCAGCGCGAGACGCTTGACGCCCGCGGCAGCGGCGGCCTTGCCGACTTGCGTGACGTCGGTATGCGCGGCGACAATGTGCTCGCGTAGAGAGAGTCACGACGGCTCCGCCTGAAAATGGAGACGGACGAAGATCGCTTCGTCCATCTCCTCGGATTTTGCCGCCCGCTTTAGTACGGACTCGGTGTGAATCCGCCGTCTTTGGCGGCTTTCGTACAGGCATAGCCCCCCGGCCCGACGCCGTAACCCGTCTTCCCCTTGGAGACGTAGAGTTTCGCTTGCGGCGAGAAAAGGCTGATCCACACAACGCCGTCAGTGCCGCAGGTCGTTGGTTCGGTCTTGGACGCCCAAGCCGGCAACGGGCTACCGCTCGTTGACGAGTTGTTCAATAATTTGAGAGCGAGAGCGAGTTCTTGAGCCGACAGTTGCTTTCCACCGTAACTTGCTGAAGAAATGGAACTTGCCGGGATGCTCTTCGTCGCCCCGTTCTTCATTGTGAACGTCAGCGTGTTGTTCGTGTCGCTGAAGGGCGGCGCAATTTGTGCCTTGTCGAACTTGCAGATCGTTCCGTCGGTCAGCTTGATCTCGATCAGGTCGGCGGCCGCAGTTGACGCGGTGGTGTAGTTACACGGCGGTGCTGCCGCGCCGGTCTTGCCGGTCGGACCGGTCGCCCCAGTCGCCCCGGTGCTGCCTGTGGTCCCGGTGTGTCCCGTCGCGCCGGTCGAACCGGTCGCGCCCGTCGCACCGATCGTTGTCGCGCTGCGATTCCGGTATCCGATTTCCTGCACTTCCGAGAGGCACATGAATCCGCCGCCGGAACCGACCTTGTTTTTGAAACCGTCGCTGCCTTCGAGATGATAGCCGATCTCTCCCGACTTGCCGTCTACCCACACATCTTTGTCAGGCGCGGTGCAAGCGATCGGCGTCGGCGAGAAGTGGACGATCAACGTACCACCGGCTCTGATGACCTCAAAGCGGCACGAATACATTCCGCCGGCAAGTTTTCCGAACTGCGAATCGCGATCGAGATAATAGCGCGCGTCCTTGGTGAGCACCCAGACCGGCTGAGCCTTGACGGCTTTACACGGAAGTGCAGCCTCCGAACGGTACGCGTTGAAGCGTCCCTTCGGTCCGGCGAAACTGAGTTCGTCGGGGATATACGCTTTTTTCGTTTCGGCCGAAAGACACGCGTACGTTCCGCGATCCTTGCCCGCCTTTGGATCGCTCGCGGGGTACCATTTCTGCGTGGTCACATCGATCCAAATGATCGAGTCGCTCGGTTTGCAGACGGGTTCCTTCGGGTCGAGGATCGCCGCCACGCCCGTTGTGGGCGCCGTCGCGGTCGTATTTCCGGTTGCGGGCGCGCCGAGATCCTTGTCGTACGCGCCGCCGATCTCTTTGACTTCCGAGAGGCACATGTAGCCGCCGCTCGCGGGTTTGGTCTGATAGCCCGCCTCCGTCGAGCGGTAGTAGCCCGTGTGGCCGGGATCCGCGTCGAACAACACCGGTTCGTCAGGCTTGGCGCAGGTCACCGGCGTCTTGGAAATATGATAACTCAGCGAAAGCCCAGCGGTGCGCACGGCGTCGCGGCACGCATAGAGGCCGGTCGCCTGACCGAACGACGGATCGCGATCGAGGAAGTAGCGCTGTGTGGAGGGGAACGCCCAGACGGGCTGGCCCGGGTTTCCCTTACACGGCAAGTCGGCTTGGCGCTTATAGCCGATATAATTGCCTTTGGGGCCCTTTTCCGTCGTGCCGGCAGAAGCCGGAGGCGCTTGAAGCAGCGCGAGTTTATAATCGTTGATCGCGCTGTTCTTATTAGCATATCCGCCGCGGCCGGTGCCGGCGACCGGATCGGTTGCGAGCACGTACGTTACGGGCGGTCCCTCGAAGACCCACACGCATCCGTTTTGGACCGGCAACCCGCACCAGCGGTAGTCCAGCGTCTTATGCAACTCCATGTCGAACCCGCCGGGCGATTTGACCATTCGCGAGCCGTTCACGTCCCACACGACGTCGGCTGCAGAGAACACCTTGATGCCCGCGGCCTCAATTTCTGCTTGACACGAAAAGCCGCCGTAGCCGTTGCCGAACTGCGGGTTGCCGCTCTTGACATACGTCGGCGGCGAGGTTCGCATGAACCAGACGACATTTGCCTGCGTCTTGGCGCAGTCCGGGTCGTACGTGACCGCGTCCGACGCGCTGGCCCACGAGTTGAAGGTCTTGCCCGACGGCCCTCTGACCGTCGTGGACACTTGCGCGTTCGCCGCGAGTGGCGCGATCAACGTAGCGGCAAAGACTGCGGCCAATGCCGCTCGGACAAAGCGAGAGGGCGACATCAAGAAAGCTCCTGAAGGTCGAGGATGTGTTCCTCAGCTTATCCTGAGAGCCGCTAGCGATATATAGGTAAAACTACTTAAACCGCGCCCGGCCGAGCGAAGCCGACGCGGGCGGTAGGCGTCTCCGCTGAGTCGAACCGCGACGACGATGAGCCGCCCAGCCGTTCCTGCCTCCGATTCCGGCGTGTGCGTTCGCGACGCCGCCGCCTCCGGGCGTGCGCTGTTGCTCGCCGAACTCGACGATTACGCGCCGTTCGACGAGCGCGAGCGCGAAATGACCGAGCAACTGCGCGCGTTCGTCGCGGCGCACGACGACTGCTTCGAGCGCACCATGAGCGCGGGCCACGTTACGGGGTCCGCTTGGGTGGTCGAACGTAGCCTGCGGCGCGCGCTGCTGATGCATCATCGCAAACTCGAACGCTGGCTGCAGTTCGGCGGTCATGCCGATGGCGACTCCGACGTTCGGCGCGTCGCGCTGCGTGAAGCGCGCGAAGAGTCCGGCCTCGAGAATATCGTGCTCGCGCGCGAGGCGATCTACGACATCGACGTGCATCCGATTCCAGCGCGCGGCGGCGAGCCGGCACACCTCCATTACGACGTGCGCTTCGCCTGTTTCGCCGATCCCAAAGAGACGTTACATCCAAATGCGGAAGCGCATGCGCTCGCCTGGGTGGAACTAGCACGCATCGAAGACGTCAAGATCGACGATTCCGTGCGGCGCTTGGCGCGGAAAACGGAGACCCTATGCTCGTAACGATCTCGCTCGCCCACTTGCTCGGGTCGGCAATTCTCGGCGGAATCGTCGGCGTGCAACGCCAGGTTTCGCACAAGGCGGCCGGTTTTCGCACCCACGTGCTCGTCGCGCTTGGCTCGTGCGCGTTCATGGAAATCTCGCTCCTCAGCGGCGACGACCGGATCGCCGCGGGTGTGATTACCGGCATCGGATTTCTGGGCGCGGGCTCGCCGCTCGGCTATGCGGTGGCCGTCGCCGTCACCGCGCTTACGTTCGCCGCACTCTCGTTCGAGGACAAGACGCTGGCGCGCGTTTTCCGCTCCTCGGAAGACACGGAGGCGTGGGTGACGTTCGAACCCGCCGTGCTCTCGAACGACGCGCTCTTGGCGCTATTCGCACCGTGCGATCGCGTGCGCGCCACCGATCGCTTGACGTACGAGCGCGACGAGGAGAATTTCCGCATCGCCATTTGGCTCGTGATCGTCACGATCGCCGACAAGGCACGACTGCGCGAACTTGCCGCTCATATCGCCGCACAAGACGGCGTGCGCCGCATTGCGCTCAACGACGTGGCGCCCGTTTAGGTGCGGCGGCGCGGCTCCGGAACGTCGATCGTTTCGAAGCCCGCAAACGGAACGAGGGCGGCGGGAACGCGCACGCTGCCGTCGGCTTGCTGATAATTCTCCAGGACGGCGATGAGCGTGCGGCCGACGGCGAGTCCGGACCCATTGAGCGTGTGAACGAGTTCGGGCTTCGCTTTTGGGTCGCGTCGGAACCGAATCTGCGAGCGGCGTGCTTGGAAGTCCGTGCAATTCGAACACGACGAGATTTCGCGATACGCCGCTTGACCCGGCAGCCAGACTTCGAGATCGTAGGTCTTGGCGGCATTGAACCCGACGTCGGCCGCGCACAGCGCCATCACGCGATAGGGAAGCTGCAATTCGCGCAGGAGCGCTTCCGCGTCGCCGGTCAGCCGTTCGAGCGCCTCGAAAGAGCGCGCCGCTTCGGTCAGCCACACGAGCTCGACCTTTTCGAACTGATGCTGGCGAATCAGGCCGCGCGTGTCTTTGCCCGCCGCGCCTGCCTCTTTGCGGAAGCAGGGCGAATACGCGGCGTACTGCAAGGGCAATTGGGTAGTATCGAGGATCTCGTCGCGGTGCAGCGCCGTGAGCGGAACCTCGGCGGTCGGAATCATGAAGAGGTCCGCGTCTTCGTCCCGAAACATCGCGTCGGCGAACTTCGAAAGTTGGCCGGTCGCCCACATCGTCGAGCGCGTCACTAAGTACGGCGGGACGACTTCAAGGTAGCCGCGCTCGCCCGCGCGCGCGAGAAAAAAATCGACGATGGCGCGCGAGAGCCGCGCGCCCTTTCCGCGCAAAACCGTAAAGCGGCTTCCCGAAAGCTTTGCCGCGCGTTCGAAGTCGAGGATGCCGAGCCGTTCGCCCAACTCCCAATGCTGCAGCTGCGGAAAGGCGGGTTCGGGCGGCGGCCCCGAGTCGCGCACGAGCACGTTGTCGGTTTCTGCCGTTCCGTCGGGAACCGAATCGTCCAACAAATTCGGAACGTCCGCGAGGATTTCTTCGATCTCCCGTTCGAGCGCGGGAATGGCAGCGCTCGCTTCGACGATCGAGTTGTCAATGCTCTGAATCTGCGGACGCAATTCTTGCGCTTTGGCGGCGCGGTCCGGGGCCTTGGAAATCTGCGCCGTCAGGCCGTTCTTCGCTGCCTTCAGCTGTTCGCTTTCGGTGAGAGCGGAGCGTAGGCGCGTATCGAGTTCCAGCACGCGATCGACGAATGCGCCGTCGCCCCCGCGGCGCGTGGCCGACCGGCGAACGCGCTCCGGGTCGCGGCGCAGCAGCGTTAAATCGAGCATCGTTCCTTCGATCGCCGTCGTACGGCCGGGGGCGCCGGACCAGCCGACAGAGAATGGTCGAGCGCCATTATGCGGGATGCAGGCGCGGTCCTACCCCAAGAACGTCAGGGCCCGGAGCGCGGGTTTGACGTTGCTGCGTTGCTTGCGCCCGAGCAAGCAATTATCGCGTATTTCTCGCGCGCCCAACTGACGGCGCCGCGCCGGGAAGACGTGGCGCTCGACGATGCGCTCGGCCGCGTCCTCGCAAGCGATCTCGATGCCGCGGACGACCTGCCTTCGCACGCCCGCTCTACGATGGACGGATTTGCGGTGCGCGCCGGCGATGCCGCGAAGCTTCGCGTTACCGGTGAGGTGCGCATGGGTGCGCCGGCACCGCACGCGCTGCGCGAAGGCGAGGCGATGCGCGTGCCGACCGGCGGTGCGTTACCGGCCGGCGCCGACGCCGTCGTTCCGCTCGAAGACGTGGACGAGTCGGGCGACACGATCGCAGTACGCGCGCCGGTCCGCGCCGGGGAGAACGTGACCCAGCGCGGCGCCGATCTGCGCGCCGGCCAACGCGCGCTCGCCGCGGGGCGGCGAATCGGTTCGCCGGAACTCGGACTGCTTGCAACCCTCGGCGTTGCGGTCGTTCCGGTCTTTCGCAAACCCGTCTTCGCCATCGTCTCGACCGGCGACGAATTGGTTGCTCCCGATAGCGTCCCGCAACTCGGCCAAGTGCGCGACTCCAACCGCTACGCGATTGCGGGCGGTTTGCGCGCGATGGGCGCGGATGCCGTGCACCTCCCGCACGTTGCCGACGACGCGAGCGCGCAGCGAACGGTCTTCGCAGCCGCGCTCGAACGCTTCGACGGCCTCGTGCTGACGGGCGGTTCGTCCGTCGGCGAACGCGACTTCACCCCGCGCGTGGTGCGCGAGTTGGGCGCGCCCGGCCCGATCGTGCACGGATTACGTGTCAAGCCCGGCAAACCGACGCTGCTCGCAGCGATCGGCGGCAAACCGGTGATCGGTCTGCCCGGGAACCCGACGTCGTCGCTCATGATTTTAGAAGCGGTCGTGCGGCCGATCGTCGCGGCGTGCACGGGCGAACGTAACAGTCGCACGGTCGTCGTCAGCGCGACCGCGACGGAAGCGTTTCGCGGGCGCGAGGGTTGGACGTGGTTCGTGCCGGCGCAGTTATTGGCGCGGGGCCCGGAGTTGTTCGCGCAGCCGTTGCCGCTCCGTTCTTCGCACGTCAGCCTGCTCGCACGCGCTTCGGGCTACGCAACGCTGTCGGAAACCATGCCCGCCGTCGAACTCGGCGCGCGGCTCGACATCGCGCTTTTTTCCGCGGGCGGCTCCCCGATCGAATGCATGCCGTGAGCGCGGCGCCCGAACCCATCTCCGCAATCGCAGCGTTGCCGTTGTCGCGGCCCTTCGTCGCTCCCGAAGAACTGGCGCGGCTCGCGGGCCACGCCGAATTGTTGCGCCTCGGCGCGAACGAAAGCGCATTCGGGCCTCCGCCCGGCGCGCTCGAGGCGATGCGCGCGGCGCTGC
>JACRTZ010000037.1:0-331 GCA_014304965.1 Vulcanimicrobiota bacterium
CGTGAGTAAGCGGTTGCGGCGGACTGTCCGGCGGCCGCGGCCGTCCAGGCGACGGCGACCAACGAAGATCTCGCCGGCTTGTTGGATCTCTTAGTCCGCGCGGAACGGCCGCTCGCCATCATCGGCGGCAGCGGATGGACGGCCGAAGGCTGCGCGGCCTTCACACGTTTCGCCGAACGCGAACATCTGCCGGTGGCGTGCGCCTTTCGCCGTCAACATCTTTTTGACGGCCGCCATCCGCTGTACGCCGGAGACGCGGGCGTCGGCATCAATCCCGCGCTCGCGAAACGCATCGGGGCTCACTTGGTAGTTGCCGAGGATCGCCATCGCT